>NZ_JBITMV010000002.1:0-117136 GCF_044466625.1 Micromonospora sp. NPDC049366 | reverse complement strand
CCCGCGGGGGGGGGGGGTGGTGTTGGGGGTCGGGGGGCCCTAACTAACACCCGGTCCCCCCGTGTTTTACCATCTGATACCGGCCGGCGGGGGCGCGGGGGGGGGGGGGGCCCCCCCCCCCCCCCCCACGGCGAGCGGTGGGCCGCCTCGGCACCCTCCACGAGTGGCCGGGCCTCGGCCTCAGCCGCGAGTGTGGTCGGCCGGGCGCCGGTGCTTGACGACGAGATGCCAGCAGAGGACGCCGATGGCCCGCAGGAGCCAGACCACAGCGAGAGCACACACCGTTCGCATACCTTGATCAACGTACGTTCGAGGCGTCCGTTCGTGGGTGTGGGCCGAAGCTGCGTGCGGCCTGGCCGGCAGGCCGGGGTCGTGCGGGCGGTGCCGGTCTGCGGGCTCAGGCATGGACGTGGCAAAGGCCACCCCGCCGGTCGCCCACATAAACGGACACGTGCCGTCCGATTCGAGTACCGTCATGGAGGCGGACCGTCAGGTCACACCGGAGTACGGACCCACTGTCGCCGCCCGGCGGCCGCGATGCCCGGGCGGCAGCACGTCCACAGAGTCATCGGAGGCGATCGCATGAGCCCCGTCCATCCGGGGGAACAGGCCGTGCAGCGCAGGGCCGGGGAGGGTGGCCCCGGGTGGGGCTCGCCGATGTTCGGGGCGGAGATCGGGCCCTTCGCCGACTTTCTCCGTCACCAGCGACTCGTCGCGCTCTCCGGGGCCGACGCCGACGGGAACCTCTGGTGCACGGTGCTCACCGGCGACGAAGGGTTCGTCGACAGCCGCGACCACCGGACGATCATCATCGACGCGCTGCCACCGGTCGGCGACCCGCTGCGGGACGCCTTCACCGAACCCGCGGACTTCGGCATGGTGGCGCTCTCCCCGCAGACACTGCGGCGGGTGAAGGTGGCCGGCACCGCCCACCGGGACGGGGACCGCCTGGTCCTACGCACGGAACAGGTGCTCGGCAACTGCCCGAAGTACCTTCAGCTCCGGACGATCGTGGACGAGATACCACCGCCCGAGGCGCCCCGCGTGACCGTCGGCCGCACGCTCACCGCGCCGCAGCAGACCATCGTCCGGTCGGCGGACACCTTCTTCATCGGCACCCGTGCCCCCGGGCACGGCGCGGACGCCAACCACCGCGGCGGACAACCCGGATTCGTCACCGTCCTGGACGAGCGGACGATCACCTGGCCGGACTACGTCGGCAACTCCTTCTTCATGAGCCTCGGCAACATGCAGCTCGACGCCCGGACCGGGATCGTCTTCCTCGACTGGGAGACCGGTAGCACCCTGCAGCTCAGCGGAACCGGGCGGATCAACTGGGACCCGGACCGGGCGAGCCGGTTCCCCGGGGCGCGGCGCATGATCGAGTTAACCGTCGCTCAGGTCGTGGAGATCGAGCGGGCCAGCGCCCTCCGCTGGCAACTGCACGCCTACTCCCGGTTCAACCCGCCGGCACCGACGGACACCGCACCGGAGTTCGGGCTCTGGTTCGAGCCCGAGATGATCAGCCTCGACTCGGAGCTCGCCGAACGGGACCTGGACTAGATCCTCGGGTCGCGCGCCGGTCTCGGGTCGAGCTCCCGGCAGCAGTACGTGCTCGACATCGCCCGCCCCGAGGCGTACGAACACCTCCTGACCCACATCGACGCCCTGGTCCGTGAACACTCCATCGACTACCTCAAGTGGGACCGCAACCGGGACCTGATCGAAGCGGTCAGCCGCGAGGCGGGCGGCGACCGGCCGAGCGTCCGCCCCGGATGAGGCGGTCGAGAGTCCGGGTGGTGGGGCGGGCCTGCGCCCACCGGCGTCTGCTCGGCCGCGACCAGGGTGCAACGTGGGTCAGTGCACCAGGAGGATCAACAGCCGGTCCAGATCGGCGGCCGGGTCGGAGGTCAGGCCGGTGTGCACCGGCCCGGGCTGGATGAGGGTACTGCGGGGCGCAGTCAGCCAGCGGAAGCGTTCACCCAGGCGCATAGCGGCGGCGGGTCCCCCATGCTCACCGCCGGCGCAAGTGAGATCCCAGCCGCTCAGGGCGGCGGCGACCTGCTCGACGTCGACGTCCGCGGACAGCGCGCGCAGGCGCCGCTCGTCGATATGGGTGCGGGCGGACAGGAAGTCTCTCGCCTGGCAGTAGAGGATGACGCCGACGTTGATCTGCTCACCGCGCTCGACCCGCGGCACGGCGCGGATCAGGGCGTACTCGAAGGGGTTTCTCATGCGGGCGCTCCCGTCGGCAGCCAAGCCGAACTGTCGGCCACCCGGCTGGCCAGGTGGTCCCGGTACGCGGCCCGGGCCGTGGCCGCGTCGGCGAAGTCCGCGCCGACCAGCCAGCCGTCCGGCACCAGCGCCAGCACCTGGTCGAGCAGGTCGGCGGTGATCCGCGGAGCGAGGTCGGCGTCGGCCTCGGGGAGCCGGGTGGCGTACGGCGCCAGCACGTGATCGTCGGCCCTGAACGGTCGGCGTACGACGGCCTGCGCGCGCGGCCAGTTGTGGTGGAAGTACAGGGCGGCGCCGTGGTCGATCAGCCACACCGCCCGGTGCCAGACCAACAGGTTGGGGTTGCGCCAGCTGCGGTCGACGTTCTCGACGAACGCGTCGAACCAGAGCACCCGGGAGGCCAGGTCGGGGTCGACCGGGTGGGCCAGCGGGTCGAAGCCAAGGGCGCCGGGCAGGAAGTCCATCCCTAGGTTGGTACCGCCGCTAGCTCGTAGCAGCTCCTGCACCTCCTGGTCCGGTTCGGCGCGGCCGATGACCGGGTCGATGTCGACCACCACGAGCGGCGGCACCGACAGGCCCAGCCGGCGGGCCAGCTCACCGCAGATCACCTCGGCAACCAGGACTTTGGGTCCCTGGCCGGCGCCGCGGAATTTCACCACGTAGGTGCCGAGGTCGTCGGCCTCGACCAGCCCGGGTAGCGAGCCGCCCTCCCGCAGCGGGGTCACGTAACGGATCCCGGTCACCTCGCGCAGCATTCGGCCAGCCTAGCCGCCGGGCGGTCCAGACCGGCCGAGGACCATATCAACCTCATCTCGGCTCTTCAGGTCAAGCGGCATCTCGGCTGGTCGGCGGAGGATTACCCGAAAACAGCCCCGACGCGGCGTGAACCACCAGGTCAGGGCCTTGATCGTTGGTGCGCCGCCAGGGACTCGAACCCCGAACCCGCGGATTACGAGCCAGCGTCGAACCGATGCTCGCGTGCCTGTCGGTGCCACCAACCCGAAGCGAGTAAGAGGACATCGCTCGCCAGCCGAACCAGCGTCCGGCAAGTCACGGAGGGCGAGCAGGCGCGATCCGCTCTGGAGATGTAACGGAACGTGCCGGCCCACTACCGGGCCGGCACTGCGGATGAGTTCAGCGCCCTCCGCGCCGGGTTGCCGGGGCCGTAGCGTCGCCGGCTGAACGTGGACTGGGGCTGGTTGACCTCGGCGCTGCGGCGACTGGACCTGCCCGATCCACGGGTCGCGCCCAGGGCCGGAGCGCGGGACACGTGTACGCCGACCTGCTGCAGCACCCCGTCGCTATAGCGCTGACCTGCGCGGATACGAGCGCTGGAATTTTGGAAGCGGCCGGGAAAGGGTTTGGGGAAGCGCTGGCGGCCGGTGGGCTTTGCCTGGTCCGTCCGGCGTGGACAGACTCTTGTCGCACCCCGCCGCTACATTCTGTGCGCGCCTTCTAGCCCACGTTGATCTGGGGAGGTTTAAGTGGCTCGACGCAAGAATCGGCGGCGCCGGGGCAAGCGCAGCGACGGGGTGACGCTCGCCGCGATCGGCGGGGGCCTGCTCGCCGTGTCGGCCGTGGTTCAGGTCGCGCGCGAGCACCCGGTCATTGCCTCCCTGGTCGTGCTCGCCGCGCTCGCCGGCCTGAGCGCCTGGGTGTACTTACGGTGGGCAGGCGAGCGGCAGTTGGCCGAGCACGAGCGCAACGTGGCGGTCACCGACCACATGTCTGGGCCGGAGTTCGAGCAGTTCGTCGCGCGGCTGATGCGCGCCAGCGGATACCGCAACGTCACGGTCTCCGGGGGCTCCGGCGACATGGGCGCCGACGTGATCGGGCAGTCACCGTGCGGGCGCCGGGTGGTGGTCCAGTGCAAGCGGTACAAGGGCAACCTGGGAAGCCCACACGTCCAGCGGTTCGCCGGGACGGCCCGCGAGATCCACCGCGCTGACGTCGCGCTGTTGGTGACCACCGGCCGCCCGACCGCGCAGGCGCGGGATGTGGCGCTGCGCTGCCGCATCATGCTGGTGGACCGGCCAGCGCTGGCCCGGTGGGTCAGCACACAGGCGCTTCATCTGAAGCACTGAGGCAAGCCCGCGGGAGCGCCGGCGTCGGGCTGGGGGCAGGGAGACAGGCCTCGCGGGCCATCACCCGTGTTGATCACTTTGAGCAAGGAGGGCACACTCGCAGGGTGATCGCGAGCGTGTTCTTCGACGTGGGCGAGACGATCGTCGACGAGTCCCGGGAGTACGGGACCTGGGCGGACTGGCTGGGCGTACCCCGGCACACTTTCTCGGCGGTATTCGGGGCGGTGATCGCTCGGGGCCTGGACTACCGGGAGACGTTCCAGGTCTTCCGGCCGGGGTTCGACCTGGACGAGGAGCGGCAGCGCAGGGCTGCGGTTGGCCAGCCGGAGCAGTTCTCAGAGGAGAACCTGTACCCGGATGCGCGGCCGTGCCTGGCCGCGCTGCGCGAGTTGGGCGTGCAGGTGGGTCTGGCCGGTAACCAGACGGCACGGGCTGAGACGATCCTGCGCGCTTTGGACCTGCCGGTGGACGTTATCGGCACGTCGGACGGTTGGGGCGTGGAGAAGCCGTCAGCGGCGTTCTTCGACCGCGTAATCGTGGAGGCGGGCTGCCCCGCCGATCAGGTGCTGTACGTCGGGGACCGGCTGGACAACGACATCCGGCCCGCGCAAGAGGCCGGGATCGTGACCGCGCTGGTACGGCGTGGCCCGTGGGGACACATCCTCGACGACAAGGCCGTCAGCGAGCGCTGTCTGTTCCGGCTCGACTCGCTGGCTGAGCTGCCCGAACTGGTACGCAAGCACACGTCGGCGACCTAGCCATGCGCGCCACGGGCTCTGTTCGCACCGCCGCTGTTGGTTTCGCCCAGAGCGTCGGGATCCAATGGTGACCGGCGGTCACCTCCAGATCGTCGTCTGCGGCGCCGGTCCGGCCACCGAGGTAACCAAGCTCGTCAGGGCTGCACAGAGTCAATCCTGGACAGCGGCGGTCACGGCCACGCCGAGCGCGATGAACTTCATCGAGCCGCAGTCGCTCGAGAGCCTCACCGGTCATCAGATCCGATCGACCTACAATTCGTCGCCCGGCACCCGCCGATCGCTCCCCGCCGCCGACGCCCTGGTCATCGCCCCCGCGACCTACAACTCGATCAACAAGATCGCCCTCGGCCTCGCCGACAACTACGCCATGACCTCGGTCGCCGAGTTGATCGGACGGCAGGTGCCGACCGTCATCGTCCCGTTCGTCAACGCCGCCCTCGCCGCGCGGGCGCCGTTCCGGCACGCCGTGGCCAGCCTCCGCGACGAAGGGGTACGCGTCCTGCTCGGCCCCGACGACCAATGGGAACCGCATCCGCCCGGCAGCGGCAACGATCGGCAGAAGGCCTTCCCCTGGACGGTGGCCTTCGACACAGCCGCCCAAATCGCCCACGAACTCCGAACGGCCGCTACCAGCCAGCTCTGATTACCTGTGTGCCGCCGTCTGCCACCGGATGCCCGTCGATAGAAGACGGGCTCTTGGTAAGGCGAGCCCCGCCGCGATCTGGCGAACACCCGGTCGGCGCGAGACCGCCCGTGTGACGCCGGGTCCAGGTCGGCGCCCGAATCCTCGCTCCCGGGCATGCGCGCCGCCTACCCACCAGACGAGGACCTGTCCACGGCGGTCGAGGACGCGGCCTGATAGATCATTGCCCCGCCGGCGCGGGTGAAGGCATCGGCGGGGCAATGATCACCTGATGCTTACTACCTCTTGGCGATCTTGATCGTCGCCGTACGGTAGTTGTTGCGTCTGTCGTTCTTCGTCGGGTCGTAGTTCTTCTCGATGTTGCCGGCGCTGTCCACCGAGAACCAGCGGAACGTCGTCGTCTCGGTCACGTGGAACACCTGCCCTGGCTCCCGGAACTCGGTGGCCGCGTAGCGCGGCGACTGGAGCGTGGGACGGCTACCGTCGGTCGTGTAGTAGATCGTGGCCGGCTCGCTGGTCTCGAAGCGTACGTCCACCGGCCCGCGGTAGGTCCCCGCGCCGGGAACGAGCTGCGACGTCGGGTTCTTCCGGTCCCGACCCCAGTCCGCCGCGACCCGGAACATCTCCATGATCCCGTTGGCGTACTCCATCGTCTCGGCGTGGCCGCTGACCAGCTCGGGGTTCCCCGTCCACTCCGGCTGGAACGAGCCGCCCTGCCATCCCCCGGTGGCCGGGTTGTAAACGGAGCCGCCGACCTCCCAACCGAAGGCGTAGATCCCGTAGGTGTAGTACAGGTCCTCGCGCACGTTGCCGGCGGAGGAGTAGAGGACGTCGGACGAGCCGCCGACGTTCTCCGGCGTGACGACTGTCTCCCGGTGCGCCTTGACCTGCGACAGGATCCGGGCCGCCGACTGCCAGTAGAACGCCTCGTCACCAAGCGGTGGGCGCGGCGTGGTGATCCGCCCGTCCGCGATGTACGCGCCGGGCTGCCAGAACAACTGACCGCCGTTGGAGTGCACCGACATCATGAACTTGATGTTCGAGTACTTCTCGACCAGCCAGATGATGTTCTTCGACTCGGGCTCGGACAGCTCCTCCGGCCCCTGGTAGGTGCCGCTGACGCAGTTGGTCGACCCGCCCGCGTAGCCGTCGTGACCCGACGCGACCCGGTAGTTCCGGTTCAGGTCGACGCCCCAGGAGTTCCGCTGCCCCGGGTCGGCCGCCGCGTCCGGGCAGTGGTTCGTCATGTTCTTCCGCTGCGAGGCGAAGTTGTAGAAGCTGTAGTTCGCCCCGTCGGGGTTGTTGGAGAAGATGAAGAAGACGTCGGTGTTGTCGACGATCTTCTTCGTCTCCCGGTCGGAGCGATAGTTGTGCACCAGACGCTCGGCCGACTCCAGGCTGGTCGTCGCCGGCACCCACTCGCGGGCGTGGTCCTGCGCCTGGATCAGGACGCCGGGCTTCGTGCCGTCGCGGTGCTTGCCGATCCGCAGGACGGGAATCGTGACCGGACCCCGGGGCACCTCCCCCTCCGGCGCGCCGACACGCTTCTGGTCGAGGAAGTCGGACAGCGCCACCGGGCCGGCTGTCGGCGCGACGATGCCGGTGCCCGCGTTCGTGCGGTACGGGTGCGCGCGGTCGATGACACCCTGCGACCGGGTACGCAGCGCGTCCGCCACCTCGGTGGCCGTACTCGCCGGCGCACCGGAGGCATCAGTGGCGAGCAGGACGCGGACCGCCGTGCCCGCGACCTCCACGGCGAGCGGAAGATCCGCCTCCGAGCGGTCCACGAACTCGACTGTGACGTCGTTGCCGCCCTCGTGGCCCCAGGCGGCCGAGCTGACCACGACCGCCGACTGCCCCGTACCGCCGATCGTGGCCTGCGCCTTGCGCTGGTAGCCGTTCGTCTGGTTCGGCAGGTAGACGATCTCGGCGATGTCCGGGTACTGGCGGGCGATCTCCCGGGCGCGGCTGTAGAGCTGCTGCGGGTGCTTGTAGCCGTCCACGAAGTCCGACTTGTACGACGGGTTCGCCGTCAGCGGCGGCGGCGCGTCCTCCAGCCAGTCGGAGACCGCGCCGGTGGCGACGCCGCCCGTCGAGCTGGTGACCCGGATCTGGTTCGGGCGGGCGTCGAGCTTGAACAGGTTCCTGTGGAACATGTACTGCCCCGAGTCGACGAACCGGCTCATCGTCCGGGGGAAGCCGAAGGACGTGCCCCTGCCCGAGTCGTTCTCGAGCTGCATCTCGACGACGGGCTCTTCCCGTTGTCCCTCGGTGGTGCGCGCCTCGACGTACAGGAAGCCCTGGCCCTTGGTGGTGAACCAGTCGGCACGGGCGATCCGTACCGTCGCCTCGTGGCTGGCCGGCTGCGCGGTGCGGACGGCCGCGTTGCCCTGGAGGCCGCCGTCGGCCTCGTCACTCCAGGCGAAGCCCCCCTCGTCGCCGAGGACCTCGACGCCCATCGCCGTCAGTTCGGCGATCTCCCCGGCGGTGACCACCGCCTCGCCCTCGATGCCGGTCGGCACACGCCGCAGGCCGTGGTCGATGTCGAAGCCGGCGGCGACGACCTTGTCCAGCAGGTCGGCGCCGGCCAGCCTGACGCGTACGCGGCGAACCTGGTCCTGGATCTCCAGCTCGGCTCGGGCGGAGCCGACAGTGGTGCTCGTTCCCGTGGGATCCGCGCCCGCGGGCCCGGTCGACACGAGGACACCCGCCATCAGGGCGGGCAGCGCCACGAACGCGATGCGTCGTGGGGTGCGTCGCATACTCCCCTCCTTCGTGCTCGCAGTAGTCCACATAGGATGGACGGTTGACGCTCGCGCAACCTGGGCATGGCGACGGTCGGCGTGGCGAGAAGGTCCAAGGGTCGTGCGCGAGTCCGGTGAGCGTATGCGCGTCGGCGGCCGCATCGGCCCGGATCGAAGTAATTTGAGCATTACTTGAGGCATCGCGAGGTCGGCCGCGCCGCCCGCCCCTCGCCGAGTCCCGGTGACCGGGGCGGTTGATCCGGCGTCGGCACGCCGTCAGGCCGCTCATGGGCGACGCCCACGGGATCCGTCACGGACGGGATCAAGAACCACGTGGTGCCCCTCTTCGGCGCGTGGTGGCGGCGGCGGGCCCCGGAAGCTCTCGCCTGACGCCCCGGACATGTCCGGCCCATCGACTCCGAGAACGAACCGACGGTGCGCGCCGCGCGTACACGAGACCCGCGTGCAGTCCGGGCAGCGCCCACCCGGTCCAACGGCTCCCGAGCACCCACCGAGCGATCACCCACCACGGACGTACGCGAAAAAGGCCCCGACCCGGTGTGAGCCACCAGGTCAGGGCCTTGATCGTTGGTGCGCCGCCAGGGACTCGAACCCCGAACCCGCGGATTAAGAGTCCGCTGCTCTGCCAGTTGAGCTAGCGGCGCTCACTGACAACGGCGAGCACGTTAACACGTCCCCGGGACGGCGCTCGGGCCGCCCCGGGGACCGGGCCGGATCGGCCCGGCCACCGGGGTTGGTCGGTCAGCTCCGCAGGCTCCACTGCTGGTTTAAGCCACCGTTGCACGACCAGAGGATGATCTTCGTGCCGTTGGCGGTGGCGGCGCCGTTGGCGTCGAGGCAGAGCCCCGACTGGGCGTTGGTGATGGTGCCGTTGGCGTTGACGTTCCACTGCTGGTTGAGCCCACCGTGGCAGTCCCAGATGATGACCTGGGTGCCGTTGGTGGTGCCCGCCCCGGAGGCGTCCAGGCACTTGTTGCCGTACACCGTCAGTTGCTTGCCGGCGGTGGAGGTCCACCGCTGGTTGGTGCCGCTGCCGCAGTCCCAGAGCTGCACCTGGGTGCCGTTGGTGGTGCTGGAGTTGGGCACCTCGACGCACCGGCCGGACTGGCCGCCCACGAGTTGCGCGCCCTGCTGGCCGCCGCCGCTCTGCTGGCGGACGAGTGAGGTCGACTCCGCCGACCGGTTGCCCTGGGCGTCGACGACGTAGAGCCGGTACTCCCCCGGCGCCGTCGGCACGGCGATGGACGTGGCGGTGCCGCCCGCCCTGGTCATCGTCGGGCCGGCGGTGAAGGTGGTGGTGCCGGAGGGGGCCAGCCAGACGGACCTGGTGGCGTCGCCGGTGCTGCGGATCGGGATGGAGGCGGTCGCGCTGGTGACGTACGTGCTGGCCGGCAGGACGTAGTTCGGCGCGGAGAAGGTGCCCGCCGGGATGATGTCCCGGTACGCGTCCTCCAGTCCGGAGTTGACGGCGATGCCGTACGCCGTCGCCGGCCAGACGTAGTCGGAGGAGACGATGATGTCGCCGATGGTGCTGTTCGGCAGGTTCTTGTTCGAGACCTTGTTGATCGGGCCGTAGATCTGCGTGATGCTCAGGTCGTGCTTTCGACCGAAGTCGTCGGAATTGATCATCCAGGTGACGTTCTTGTCGATGCTCATCACGTTGTCCCGGAACGTGATGAACGCCGACCCCTCATCCGGGTGCAGCCCGTACTTGTGGCCCGCGGGAACGCCCTGGAGGTAGTTGTTGGTGATCGTCGTCCCGGGCTGGCTGCCGAGCGTGTAGATGGGTGCGGTGTCGCTGAGCCGCTGCACCGTGTCGATGATGTGGTTGTAGCTGACGGTGTTGGTCCGCGCGGTGGTGGTCGGCCGGTTCGGCGCGATCGAGCCCGATGACCCGTCGAAGTTCCACCAGCCCCAGCCCATCGTGATGCCCGACCAGGGTGCCTTCTCGATCCGGTTGCGCTGGATCGTCAGGGTGTCGACGAAGTACGCCGAGATGGGGCTGTGCCCGTTGAACAGGACCGCACTGTCGTACAGGTAGTTGTTCTTGATCTCGATGTTCTTCGGCAAACCCTCGACCTGCGGAAGGTACTTCTCCCGGTTGCTCGATGTGCCGTCGCCGATGTAGGCGTGCTGGGGATGACCGACGTCGATGGCGGAGCCGGCGATGTCGTTGGTGTGGTTCCCGATCAACTGCGTGTTCTGCACGTCATTGACCATGCTGATGCCGTCGGCGCCGGTGTGCTGGATCCGGTTGCGTTGCAGGAGGATCCCGTCGGCGTTCTGCACCTGGACGATGCCGGGCGTGACGTCCACGTTGCGGTAGTAGTAGACGTGGAAGTTGGCCTTCGCGTACGCCTGGGCGCCGAGGTTGCCCTGCTGCGCCTGCTTGAAGGACGAGCCGGCGACGGTGAACAGGTTCCAGTCGGAGTGCTGCACGGTCAGGCCGGAGAACGTCAGGTTGCGCGCGTGGTTGGTCGTCGAGGTGCCGGCGACGCGCAGCAGGGTGGTCACGTTGTTCGGCGCGTGGACCGTCGCCGTCGACATGTTCTCGGAGCTGGTTTTGTAGTAGTAGACGGTCTTGCTGCCCTTGTCGAAGTAGAACTCGCCGGGCGCGTCCAGGAACTCGTACGCGTTCATGAGCTTGTGGGTGCCGCCGACCTGGGCGTTGCCGTTGAAGGCCCCCTGAGCGATGGCCGCGCCGGGCTGCTGGAACAGGGCGACCCGGCTGCCGCCGTCGGTGGTCACCTGCCGGACGCCCACGATGGCAGTGGTCCAGGTGGTGCCCGTCTCGATCTCGATGTCGTCCTGGTTGCGCGCGATGGCGGGGAAGTCGTTCTGGTTGTACCTGGCGCCGTCGCACTGCGACCCGGACTCCCAGGCCCAGTCGGCCTGGCCGGCGGTGATGGTGTACGTCCCGTGGCACCCCGCCGAGCTGATCGTCTTCGACGCCATGGCGGCGCGCTTGTCGTTGACGTAGAGCGCCCGGAGTTTGGTGGCGCGGTCCAGGGGCGCCTTCCAGATGTTGCCGCTGTGCTGGGTCCAGCCCGTCACCGGCACTCCGCCGTCGAGGACCGGCCGCTCGTTGGCGTACGCGGCGTAGGTGATCCGGTATCCGTTCGTGCCGGAGTCGGCGGCGCCGAACTCGACGGTGCTGCTGATCGGATAGGTCCCGCCGCGCAGGTACACGTTGATGTCGCCGGTCATGTTCGCGTTCACCGTGCGGACGACGTCCCGGGCACGTTGCAGGGTCTTGAACGGCGACTGGAGTGTGCCGGGATTGGCGTCACTGCCGCCGGGCGCGACGTAGAAGGTCTGTTGCACCGCGGCGGAGGCCGCCGTCTGGTGTGCCGTCACCGCCGGCAGCGTGGCGGAGACGAGCACCGCGACCGCCAACAATGACGTGCGGGCGGTGGAGACGATCGTTTTCACGCACTGCTCCTCTCTCACGTGCCGTCGACATGGGACCCTTTCCGAGAGTAGGTAATACGTGTGACCAATACAACCGTCGATGTAACATTGCTGGTGCCTGAGCGGTAACAAAGATCGGCTCAGCAGGCGTGGGGGGGGGCGGCCCCCCCCCCCCCCCCCCCCCCCCCCCCCCCCCCCCCCCCCGCCCCCCCCCCCCCCCCCCCCCCCCCCCCCCCCCCCCCCCCCGCGCGCCCCCCCCCCCCCCCCCCCGGCCCCGGGGGGGGGGGGGCCCCCCCCCCCCCCCCGCCGGCCGGGGGGGGGGGGGGGGGGGGCCCCCCCCCCGCGGCGCGCCGGGGGGGGGGGGGGGGCCCCCCCCCCCCCCCCCCCCCCCGCCTCCCCCACCGTCAGGCCCGCAGGAACCGGCTCACCGGCAGCGGACGGTTCACCACCCGCACGTCACCGATCCAGCCGTAGAAGCCCTGCTCCACGATCCGGTCGTAGTGGTAAGCCCCGACCAGCCACGGCTCGTTCGAGGTGGCCAGGCCGATCGCCGGAGTGGACGGGTTGCGCAGCAGTTCGGCGCCGTCGACGTACAGGGTGGTGGTCTTCCCATCGTTGACCACCGCGACGTGGAACCACTCGCCGGCGGGCATCTCGTGGCCCCAGTTGCTGGAGATGTCGTTCTGGTTGAGCGGAAAGACGGCCCACTGCAACGCCATGCCGTCCGACAGGCTCAGCGTGGCGATCGGCTCCGCCGGGTCGCCACCGGTCTTGCCCGCGTCCCGACCGGCGCCGAAGCGGCTCAGGATGCTCATCCAGGCGTGGTTGCTCGACCGGACGTCGGCGGGCAGCTTGACGAACGCCTCGATGGTGTACCCGTCGCGGAAGGTCTCGGCGTTGAGCGGGGCGCCGTCGACGGTCCGCAGGTACGCGCCGCGCGCCGGCTTCTTGGCTCCGTCGAAGCGGAGGCTGGCGTGACCCGGCTGATCGGGGTGGTGCTCGCCGGACCAGCGCAGCGCCTCCGGCCCGCTGCCGGCGAGGGTGACCCGGGTGAGGTGGTTGCCGCGTCCGGAGAGATCCTCGATCCGGGCACCGTCGGGCACCGCGACGCCGTCGCCGCGTCCGTTGTCGAAGCGCCAGTAGGCGAGGGTGCCGGGCACCAGCATGGTGGCCGGGTTGCGGGGCGCCCGCGGCGGCACCGGGGCGAAGCCGGCGAACCGCTGCGCGAAGTCGATCCCGAGGCTGAAGCGGTTGACCGGGTCGGTCAGCTCCATCTCGCGCTGCTCCAGCACGTTGCGCTGCTCGGGCCGCTGCCCGAGGATCCACGGCGAGAAGGTCTCCACGTCGATCGTGTTGCGTGCCAGGTCGAACTGGTAGAGCCGGATCATCGCGCTGCCGCCGTAGTAGCGGTCCTGGTAGTTGGTGATGTGCAGGTGCACGTCGTGTCCGGCGTTGTTGCGCAGCACGGTCCGACCGGGCGGCCAGTAGTGCCCGTTGAGGGTGAGGAAGATCTGGTCGCTGTCCGCGACGAGTTCGTTCCAGAGCCGCTGACCGTGCCCGGAGAGGGTCGCCGCCCCGGTATCGTCCGCGTCCACCATGTCGTGGGTGGTGAGGATGACCGGGGTGCGCGGGTGCGCGGCCAGGACAGACTTCGCCCAGGCGAGGCCGGCGTCCGACGGACGCCAGTCGAGCGCCAGCAGCAGCCACTGCCGCCCGGCGGCGGTGAAGAGGTGGTACGTGTTGTAGCCGTCCCTGGTCGACCCGCCGTACGTCGGCAGCTTCCGGAACCGCTGCGGCCCGAACACGTCGAGGTAGGGGCTCGGGCCCCGCTGGTCGGTGGTGGACGAGTTGATGTCGTGGTTGCCGGCGAGCACGCTGTACGGCATTCGCTGACGGTCGAAGGTCTCGAAGACCTTGCCGGCGGCGGCGAGTTCGTCGGCTCGGGCGTTCTCGACGATGTCGCCCAGGTGGGCGGTGAAGACGATGTTCCGCTCCGCCTGGTTGTCGATGATCCACCGCAGACTCGCCGCCAGCGGCGCCGGGTCACCGCGGTCGGCGTCGAAGAGGTACTGCGTGTCCGGGATGACGGCGAGCGTGAAGCGGGGCAGGTCGGGGTCGGGTCGACCGCCACCGCCGTGCGCGCTGGCCGACGCGGGGGCGAGGGCCCCGACGGTGCCGGCGCCGACCAGACCGGCACCGACCAGGCCGGCGCTCTGCAGGAATCGGCGCCGACTCGGGCCTTCTTGCATGGGACTACTCCTCGGGTCGGGTGATGCTCCGGGCCCAGTACGCCTCCCGACCACGAACGTTGATCATGGTGCCCGGCAACGCCGCCCGAACTCCCCGTGAATCCTCCCGGGCAGCCGATGAAGCGGACGGCGGCCCGGGAAGGGTCGCGGGCCGCCGTCCGTGGTTCAGGCCCGGAAGTAGTGACCCTCGTCCAGGTCGGCGAGGAGACCGGGGCGGGTCGGGGTCCAGCCGAGCAGGTCGCGGGTGATCGCGGCCGACGCCGGGCTGTCCAGCTGCGCGAACGGCGCGAGGAAGCCGAAGTATTCGCCCGCCGCCTCCGGGCTGATGCTGCGGACCGGGATGCCCAGGTTGCGGCCGATGGCGGCGGCGATCTCGGCGAACGGGACCCCCTCGTCGGCGACCCCGTGCAGGCGCGAGCCCGCCGGCGCCTTCTCGAGAGCGAGCCGGTAGAGGTCGGCGGCGTCGAGGGTGTGCACGGCCGGCCACCGGTTCGCGCCCTCGCCGACGTAGGCGGCGTAGCCGTGCCGTCGCGCGGCCGCGATGATCATCGTGAGGAAGCCGTTCCGGTCGAGCGAGCTGTGCACGGTGGGCGTGAGGCGGACGATCGAGGAGCGCACCCCGCGCGAGGCGAGGCCGGCGACGAAGTTCTCCGCGTCGACCCGGTAGCCGCCCGAGAACACGTCCCGTTCGGTGCCGGGGCGGCCGACGACACCGCCCAAGGCGAGCATGGCCGTGCCGCTCGTGCCGACCAGCGGCTTACCGGAGCCGGCGAGGCCGTCGGCCAGCGCCCTGAGGGCGGCCAGGTCGACCTCGGCGGCGGTGGCCAGGTCGCCGGAGACCAGAAGGTCGTGGCGGAACGCCAGGTGGATCACGCCGTCGGAGGCGGCCGCCTCCTCCCGCAGCGCGTCAAGGTCGGACAGGTCGCCGCGGCGCACCTGGGCGCCGAGCTTCTCGATCGCGGCGGCCGCCGCGTCGGAGCGGGCCAGCCCGACGACCTGGTGTCCGGCGGAGAGTAGTTCCGGCACGACCGCCGAGCCGAGGTGGCCGGAGGCGCCGGTGACGAATACCCGCATGGTGGTTCCTTCCCGAGGACCGATGTCATCTTGCGACATCACGCTACACCCACATGTCACCATGCGACATGGGTCGCTCGATAGAGATGTCGCCGTGTGACATCGGATACCATTGCGCCCATGGCCCGCTGGCAACCGGACGCGCGCGGCCGCCTTGCGGCGGCCGCCCTGGAGCTGTTCCACGAGCGAGGCTTCGACCAGACCACGGTCACCGACATCGCGGCCCGCGCCGGGCTCGACAAGCGCACCTTCTACCGGATCTTCGGCGACAAGCGCGAGGCGCTGTTCAGCGGCGACAACCTGCTGGAGGAGACGCTGGTCAAGGCGGTGGCCGAGACGGACGCCGACCCCTTCGAGACGGTCGTCACCGCCTTCCGTCAGGTGGCGGAAGAGATCTTCGCCGACCGCCTCGACCTGGTACGGATGCGCCAGGCCGTCATCGAAGCCAGCCCCGAGCTGCAGGAGCGCGAACTGCGCAAGATGAACAGGCTGGCGGCCACGGTCGCCGCCACCCTGCGCGCCAAGGGAGTCGGCGACACCACCGCCACCCTGGCCACCGAATCGGGCGTCACGGTCTTCCGGGTGGCATTCACCCGCTGGGTCACGCCCGGCCGCGACGTCGCGCTCACCGACCTGATCGCCGAGGTGGCCGCCGAACTGCGCGCGGTCACGTCGGCCCAGGGCTGACTCACGAAGCAGCACCTCGACCGGTCGCCGTCGGCTCGTCCGCCTCGACGGGCGCGGCCTGGCGTGGCAGGGCCGCCGGTCCGGCCAGCCTCCGCCACAGGAACTCACACACCAGCGCCCAGAGGAACGCGCGCTGCTCGTTGTTGGCCGCCGTGCCGTGGCCGCCTTCGACGTTCTCGTAGTACGCGACCTCGTGTCCGTGCGCACGCAGCCGGGCCGCCATCTTCCGGGCGTGCCCAGGGTGCACCCGGTCGTCGCGGGTCGAGGTGATGAGCAGGACCGGCGGGTGCGCCGCCCCCGCCCGCACGTTGTGGTACGGCGAATACTCGCGCAGGTAGGCCCAGTCCTCCTCGCGGTCCGGGTCGCCGAACTCGGCGATCCACGAGGCGCCGGCGAGCAGCCGGTGGTACCGCCGCATGTCCAGCACGGGAACGCGGGCGACGACCGCCCCGAACCGCTGCGGATAGCGCGTCAGCATCACACCCGCCAGCAGCCCGCCGTTGCTGCCGCCCTCGACGCCGAGCTGCCCCGGGGTGGTGATGCCACGCCGCACCAGATCGGCCGCCACCGCCGCGAAGTCCTCGTACGCCCGGGGCCGGTTCTCCCGCATCGCCGCGCGGTGCCAGTCGGGGCCGTACTCCCCGCCGCCGCGGATGTTCGCCACCACGTAGGTGCCGCCGCGGGCCAGCCAGCCCCGGCCGACGAGTCCGCTGTAGTAGGGCGTCTGGGACAGCTCGTACCCGCCGTAGCCGGTGAGCAGCGTCGGCCCGGCCGGCGCGCCGGGATCCCCCACCACGAAGTACGGCACCCGGGTGCCGTCATCGGAGGTGACGAAGAACTGGCGCACCGTCCGGCCATCGGTGTCGAAGAACTCCGGCTCACGCTTGAGCGTCTCGACCGGGCCGCCGACGTGCCCGAGCCGCAGCGTCGCCGGTTGGAGGAACCCTTCGGCGGCGAGCAGGTACGCGTCGCTGTGGTCCGGGTCGGTCGCCACGATCCGGCTGTCGTCGAACTCCCCGACGCCGGCCAACGGCTCCCGCCGCCAGCCCGTCGCGTCGGGTGTCAACACCTCCAACCGGCTCCGCACGTCCACGAGGGTGGTCAGGAGCAGGTGGTGGCGGGTCCACAAACAGGAGTTCAGCGCGGTGCGGGCATCGGGCCGGAACAGCACCGTCAACTCCCGCTCACCGGCGAGGAACACGTCGAACCGGGTCGCCAGCAGGGCACCCGCCGGGAAGGTCACCCCGGCGACCTCCCACGGCGAGCGCGGCCGGATCAGCAGCCACTCCCGGCGTGGCTGCCAGTAGGCGTCCTCCGGTACCGGGATCCGGATCTTCTCGCCCGCCGTCGTCAGCAGGTAGTCCTGGCCGCGGTAGAAGTCCAGCCGGCGGCCGACGAAGTCGCGTTCGTACCCGGGGGTCAGATCGCGCCCGGCCCACACGGCGACGTCGTCGACCTGCCCCTCGTGGACGATCTCGGCCTCGGCCAGCGGCGTGCCGCGCCGCCACCGCTTGACGATCCGTGCATAGCCGGAGGAGGTCATCGAGCCGGGCCCGAAGTCGGTGGCGACGTAGATGTGGTCGACGTCGATCCAGCAGACGTAGCTCTTCGCCTCGGGCAGGGTGAAACCGTCCTCGACGAAGACGCGGCGGCGCAGGTCGAACTCGCGCACCACCGCCGCGTCGCCGCCGCCGCGGGACAGGCTGACCAGGCACCGCTCGTGCGTCGGCCGGAGCACGGTGACGTGCTGCCAGACCCAGTTCTCGCCCTCGGCCTCGGCCAGCGCGTCCACGTCGATCAGCACGTCCCACTCCGGCTCGCGCCGGCGGTACTGGTCGAGGGTCGTCCGCCGCCACACGCCCCGCGGGTGCGCCGCATCCTTCCAGAAGGTGTAGAAGAATCCGTCTCCCCGCCAACCCGGCCAGGGGATGCGGTCCTCGGCGTCGAGCACCTGCCGGATCTCGGCCTGCCGAACGGCGAACGTGTCGCTGCCGGTCAGCGCGGCGACGGTCTCCGCGTTGCGGTCCCGCACCCACTCGGCGGCGTCCCCACGATCAAGATCCTCCAACCAGAGGTACGGGTCGTCGCCCTCGTCCGCCAGCCTCGCCATATCGCCACTATCCCGAGGCCCGGAGCGCGCCGACGCCCGGCTGTCGGCATGGCGACTCGGCGCGGCGTCGGCGCGTCCGTCGCCGGTGTGAGGCGGCGCACCCGTCGGGTCCCGAACCAGGTCGGCACGGGACTCGTGTGTGAGGCGATTCCCATCCCGATCCTCTCGGAAGGCGTCCTTCTTCATGAACCACGGTCACCACTCGTCGCAGGACAGCGCTGCGGTCAGCATGGATGCGGCCCTGCGGCTCGCCACCGAGACGGTCGGGCCGGTGCTGCTCCCCGGCGACGAGGGATATGACGCCGAGTGTGCGTCGTACAACCTCGCCGTCCCGCAGCGGCCGGCCCTCGTGGTGGGTGCCGCGAAGGTCGCCGATGTCCAGG
Source organism: Micromonospora sp. NPDC049366 (assembly GCF_044466625.1). Classification (NCBI taxonomy): domain Bacteria; kingdom Bacillati; phylum Actinomycetota; class Actinomycetes; order Micromonosporales; family Micromonosporaceae; genus Micromonospora; species Micromonospora sp. NPDC049366. The sequence continues at coordinate 98,737 of NZ_JBITMV010000002.1, read as the reverse complement.
CCGCCGTCCGCTTCGCGGCCGAGCAGGGGCTGCCGGTCGCCGTGCTGACCACCGGTCACTCCGCGTTCCCCTCGGCCGGAGCGGTCCTGATCAACACCCGACGCATGGACGCGGTCACCATCGACGTCGAGGCGCTCACCGCCCGGGTCGAGGCCGGTGTGCGGTGGCACCAGGTCGTCGAGGCCGCGGGCAAGCACGGTCTGGCTCCGCTGAACGGGGCGGCGCCCACCGTCGGGGTGGTCGGCTACACGCTCGGTGGCGGTCTGGGCCCGATGAGCCGGACCTTCGGCTTCGCCGCCGACCACGTACGCCGGATCGAGCTGATCACCGCGGACGGTCAGCTGCGGGTGGCGACCGCGACCGAGGAGCCGGAGCTGTTCTGGGCCGTGCGGGGCGGTAAGGGCAACTTCGGCGTGGTGACCGCGCTGGAGTTCAACCTCTTCCCGGTCAGCCACATCTACGGCGGCGGCCTCTTCTTCGCCGGCGACGAAATCACCGAGGTGTTCAACGCGTGGGGCCGGTGGGCATCCGGCATGCCGGACGAGATGAACTCGTCGATCGCGTTGCTGCAGCTGCCTCCCGTTCCCGAGGTGCCGGAGCCGCTGCGTGGCCGGATGGTGGTGCACGTCCGGATCAGCTACGTCGGATCCGCCGAGGAGGGGGAGCGCCTCGTCGCGCCGCTGCGGGCCATCGCCCCGGTACTGATCGACTCGGTCGCCGAGATGCCGTACACCGCGGTCGGCGCCATCCACGCCGACCCGCCGAACCCGATCCCGGTCGTGGACCGGTCCGGGCTGCTGCGGGAGTTCACCCCGGAGCTGGTCGACGCGATCGTGGCGCAGGCCGGTCCCGGCGCGGGCAGCCCGCTGGCCATCGTCGAACTCCGGCGCCTCGGCGGAGCGCTGGACCGCCGCCCCCCGTCCGGCAACGCCATGGACCTGCAGGGCGCCACGTTCAGCGTCTACGCCGTCGGGATCGGCGGCCCGGACGAGGCAGAGGCGATTCAGGCTCACCTGGCCCGCGTGTTCCAGGCCATCGCGCCGTGGAGCACGGGCCGGAAGTTCGTGAACTTCCTGACCGCCAGCGACGTCAGCCCCGAGGCGGTCGCCGAGGCATACCTGCCGGAGACGTACCAGCGACTGGTCGCCATCAAGGGCAGCTACGACCCGACGAACATCTTCCGGACCACCCACAACATCATCCCCGCATGAGCGGACCGGCCCGGTGCCTCGCCCGCGCCGCCGGTTCAGAGGTAGCTGATGCCGGTGCGTTCCTCGGCCGCCGCCCACAGCCGCCCGCCGACGGCCGGGTCGGCGGCCTCCCGGCTCAGCCGCGCCTCGGTGACCGGGCCCCGGGTCTCCCAGAGCCGGGACGGTCCGAAGAACTGGCCGCCCCGCGCCCCCGGGTCGGTCGCGGCGCGCAGCTGCGGCAACGCGCCCTGCTTCACCGACTGGGTGGCGACCAGCCCGAGCCGCGCGATGACCTGCCCGAGCCGGCCGCGGTGTTCCCAGGCGCGTGGCGTGAGGTTGCTGCGGGTGAGACCGGGGTGCGCCAGCGTGCTGACGATCGGTGACCCGGCGGCGCGCAGCCGACGGTCCAGCTCGACACCGAAGACCGTCGTGGCGAGCTTGGACCGGCCGTACGCGGCAGCCGCCCGGTAGTTCCGCTCGAACATGAGGTCGTCGAAGTCGAGGTGCGCGTTCTTGTGGGTGATGGAGCTGAGACTGACCACCCGGGCTTCCCGCGCCGCGCCGAGGGCGCCCAGCAGCAGACCGGTCAGCGCGTAGTGGCCGAGCATGTTGGTGGCGACGTGCAGCTCGAAGCCGTCGGCCGAGGTGCGCCGCGGGCCGAGCAACACCACGCCGGCGTTGTTGACGAGCAGGTCGATCGTCGCGTGGTCGGCGGTCAGCCTCGCGGCGAAGGCGCGTACCGAGTCGAGGCGCGCCAGGTCCAGCTCGCGTACCTCGACGTCGCCGCCGATGCGGCGGGCGGCCTGCTCGCCGGCGGCGGTGTTGCGCACGGCGAGCACGACGTGGGCGCCACGGCGGGCCAGCTCGGTGGCGGTGACCAGGCCGAGACCCGAGTTGGCGCCGGTCACGACGGCCACCCGCCCACGCTGGTCGGGGATGCGGTCGGTGGTCCATCCGGTCATCTGCTGCTCCTCGGTGCGGGGTTCGCGTCGAGCGATGACGCTAGGAGCAAGCCGGTCCGGCTCGGTGGTACGCGGTTGCCTAGGTCGGCGGGACCTACCCTGCGCGTCCGGGGAGGCGGCACACTGGCGGCATGAGCAGCCCGCATCCGTACGCCCGCGAGCTCGGCGCCTTCCTTCGCGCCCGGCGTAGCCGGCTGCGGCCGCACGACGTCGGCCTGGAGCCGGGCGGCCGGCGCAAGGTGACCGGGCTGCGGCGTGAGGAGTTGGCGCTGCTGGCCGGGCTGAGCACCGACTACTACCAACGGATGGAGCAGGGCCGGGAGGTACGCCCGTCCGACGACGTCCTGGACGCGCTCGCGGGCGCGTTCGGCCTCGACGACGCCGAACGCCGGCACCTGTTCACGCTGGCCCGCGCCGCCCGCCGCCCGATGCCCGTACGGCCCGACCGTGGCCCGGAGCGGGTGCCGGAGGGCACCCGCCGGCTGCTGCGGGTGATGGACACCCCGGCTGTCGTCCTCGGTCGGCACCTGGACCTGCTCGACTGGAACCCGCTGGCGCAGGCGCTGCTCGGTGACCCGGCGGGCCGTCCACCCGAGCGGCTCAACATGCTCCTGCTCCTGTTCGACGACACGCTGACCGGGCAGCGGAGCTGCCCGGACTGGGAGCGGCAGGCCCTGGACTACATCGGCATGATGCGCGCCGCCGTCGCCACCGACCCGACCCATCCCCGCGCCACGGCGGTCGTCGGCGAGCTGAGCATCCGCAGCGCCGAGTTCCGGCGGCTGTGGGCCCGCCACGACGTCCGCGTGTCGGTCAGCGGCACCAAGACGTTCCGGGTGCCCGAGGTGGGCGACATCGTCCTGGAGTGGAACACCTATCCGCTTCCCGGCGATCCCGGTCCGGTGATGCTCGTCTTCACCACCGAGCCGGGCAGCCCCGACGCGGACCGGTTGAAGCTGCTGGCCTCGTTGCACGCGACCCGCTCGGGGCTCGGCATCGAACGCCGCGCCTGAGCGGCAAACCACATGTAATTAGGTTTCTAGCTACAGGGTGTAGGCTCGGGGCATGGTACGAGCGAACCTGACCCCGGCGGCAGTCATCGCGGCGGCGGCGGACCTCGCCGACCGGGAGGGATTCGACGCGATCACCCTGTCGGCACTGGCCCGCCGGTTCGGGGTGCAGACCGCGAGCCTCTACTCCCACGTCCGGGATCGCTCCGCCCTGCTCGACAGCGTGCACGAACTGGCCCTCGGCGAGCTCGCCGACCGGATCGCGATCGCCATCGGCGGCCTCTCCGGGCGAGACGCGCTCATCGCCCTGGCCAACGCGCACCGCGACTACGCCCGCCAGTTCCCCGGCCGCTGGGCCGCCCTGCAACGCCCGGCCGCGCCGTCGACCGTCCAGTCGGAGGCGGCCGGGCGGGTCGCCGCGCTCACCCTGGCGATGCTCCGCGGCTACCGGTTGCCGGAGACCGAGCTGGTGCACGCCACCCGGCTGCTCGGCGCGACCATCAACGGCTTCCTGGCGCTGGAGGCGAGCGGCAGCATCGCGCATCGCGAGCCGCCGACCGAGCTCTCCTGGCAGCGAGCGTTGGACGCACTCGACACGGTCTTCCGATCCTGGCCCACCGAAGGAAACCCCTGATGCCCATCCGGCCCGACCTTCTCCGCGGCGTCGCCGAGGTCGAGGTCACCTCACGCGGCCTGCGGCCCCACCGGCTGCCCGCCTGGGTGCGCGAGCAGTTCCCGGACGGGCAACTGCTCGCGATGGAGGCCCAGCCCTCCGGCGTACGCCTCGTGTTCCGGACGGCGGCCAGCAGCATCGAGCTGGTGAGCCGCCCGACCCGGATCGCCTACGCGGGCGCCGAGCGACCGCGCGGGCGCATCGACGTGTACGCCGACGGCGAGCTCACCGTCCGCGACGTGCTCGACGGCGGCGACCGGATCGAGATCGACCTGGCCACTGGCCAAACCACGTTCCATCCCGGGCCGGCACACACGACCACGGTCTCCGGTCTGCCCGCGGGCCGGCACCGCATCGAGGTCTGGCTGCCGCACAACGAGAGCGTCGAACTGATCGAGCTGCGCGCCGACGCACCGGTCGAGCCGGACGACACCGGCGCCCCGCTGTGGGTGCATCACGGCAGCTCGATCAGTCACGGCTCGAACGCGCTGGCGCCCAGCGACATCTGGCCGGCCGTCGCCGCCCGTCGCGCCGGCGTCGAGCTGCGCAATCTCGGCCTGGGTGGCAGCGCGCTGGTCGACCCGTTCCTGGCCCGCGTGATCCGCGACGCCCCGGCCGACTACATCAGCGTCAAGCTCGGCATCAACGTCGTGAACCTCGACGCGATGCGGCTCCGTGCCTTCGTCCCCGCCGTCCACGGCTTCCTCGACACGATCCGCGACGGCCACCCGGACGTGCCGCTGCTGCTGATCTCGCCGCTGTTCTGCGGCATCCACGAGGACACTCCCGGCCCGGGTGCGATCGACCCCGCCTCGATCGGCACCGACCAGGTGCGTTTCGTCGCGACCGGAACACCTGCCGACGTCCCGTTGGGACGCCTGACGCTCCAGGTCATCCGGCGTGAACTGCGCTCGCTGGTCGACCGTCGCGCGGCCGACAAGAACCTGCACTACCTCGACGGCACCGCCCTCTCCGGCCCGGCGGACGCCGTCGAGCTGCCCCTGCCCGACGGCCTGCACCCGAGCCCCGAGGCCCACCAGCGCATCGGCGCCCGCTTCGCCGAGTACGCCTTCACCGGCGCCGGCCCGTTCGCCCGATAACCACCGGGTCCGTCGACGGTCGGACCGTGGCTACGCGCCCTGCCCCTGGTTCTGCATCAGTCCACCGTCCATGAAATACGTCGACCCGGTGACGTAGTCGGCGTCGTCGCTGGCCAGGAAGACGGCGAGCTTGGCGATCTCCTCCGGCTGCGCGGCGCGCTTCCACGGGATCGACTGCACCTGCTCCTCCAGGTACTTCGGGTCGTCGATCGCCTGCTGGTTGAACGGGGTGAGCACCATGCCGGGCCCGATGTTGTTGACGTTCATCCGCATCGGGGCGACCTCCAGGGCGATGCTCTTCGCCAACTCCAGCATGCCGCCCTTACTGGCGTCGTAGTCGGAGCCGCCGGCCCGGGCCACCTCCTGGTGGATGGAGGTGATGTTGATGATCTTCCCGTGTCCGCCCTGGTCGCGGCGGTGCTGGATGAACCGTCGGCAGCAGAAGAACATCCCGTACAGGTTGGTGCGGATGGCCCGGTCCCAGGTCTCGGTGTCCAGGTCGGCCACCGGGATGCCGGACGCGTCCACACCCGCGTCGTTCATCAGGATGTCCAGCCGGTCGAACTCCCCCAGGGCCTCGTCGAACATCGCCTCCACCTGGTGCTCGACGCTGATGTCGCCCTGCACCACGACAGCCCGCTGGCCGGACTTCTCGATCTCGGCCTTCGTGTGGTTCGCGCCCGCGTGGTCGTGCAGGTAGTGCACCACGACGTCGGCGCCCTCCCGGCCGAACTCGATGGCAGTGGCCTGCCCGATACCCGAGTCGGAGCCGGTGATCAGGGCGGTCCGGCCCGTCAGTCGTCCGGTCATCAGCACGCTCCCCTCCGTGGCTGTCGCTCCGCCGGGGGCGTACCCGCTGGCCGCAGCCCTAAGCGGACAGGCGCGGTCGCCTCAACCGGACGTTCGAGTGGTCTCGACACGTCCGCCTCACGGTGTGGTGCCCGACTCGGACTGGCCGATGGTCCAGGCGGCGTTGATGAGGCCGATGTGGGAGAGCGCCTGCGGGAAGTTCCCGATGAGGCTGCCGTCGCGGCGATCGATCTCCTCGGACAGCAGACCGAGATCGTTCGCCCGGGCGGTCACGCGCTCGAAGATCTGCTTGGCCTCGTCGAGCCGCCCGGTCATGGCCAGCGACTGGGCCAGCCAGTACGAACAGATGATGAAGGCACCCTCCTCCCCCGCGCCCGTCCAGCGTTGCACGAGGTCGTCCCGGCCCAGTTCACGCCGGATGGTGTCCACGGTGGCCCGGACCCGGTCGTCGTCGCCGGGGAGGAACCCGACGATCGGCAGGACGAGCGCTCCGGCGTCGAGGTGGTCGGACCCGAACGCGCCGGTGAACGCCTGGCGGGAAGGGCTCCAGCCCTCGTTGAGGATCGCCTCGCGGATCTGCTCCTTGGCCTGCGACCACCGGGGCACCCGCGCCTCGGCGTCCAGGGCCGGCGCCAGCTTGACGGCCCGGTCCAGGGCCACCCAGCACAGCAGCTTCGACGTCAGGTAGTGCCGCTCGCCCTCGCGTCCCTCCCAGGTGCTGGCGTCCGGCTCCCGCCACGTGTCGGCCGCCCGGTCGGCCAGTGACCGCAGCAGGCTCGCGGCGACGGGCGACGGGTCCGCGAGTTCTTGTCGCAGGACCGAGGCGCACTCCAGGATCTCGCCGAGGACGTCGAGTTGCTTCTGCTGCCAGGCGTCGTTGCCGATCCGCACCGGTCGGCTGCCCTGGTAGCCCTCCAGGTGCTCCAGGGTGTGTTCGGTCAGGTCGCGCTCCCCACCCACACCGAACATGATCGGCACGTGCCCCCCGGCGCCCATCGAGCCGACGCACCCGGCCATCCAGTCGAAGAAGCGATGCGCCTCGTCGGGACAGGCGGCCACCCACAACGCCCTGAGGGTGGAGCTGCCGTCGCGGAGCCACCCGAACCGGTAGTCCCAGTTCGCCGCGCCACCCACCTCCTCCGGCAGCGAGGTGGTGGGCGCCGCGACCACCGCACCGGTCGGCTGGTAGGTCATCGCCTGGAGGACCAGGGCGCTGCGCCGGACCTGCTCCCGGTAGGGCCCCTGGTAGTCGTGGTGGATCCGGTCCCAGGACTCCCAGGCGGCGATCGTGTCCCGCAGCGCGGCCCGCCCGTCCAACGGCACGGTCCGCGGGTCCGCGGCCCGGCGGTGGTGCAGGGCGAACACGGCGCTGTCGCCCTCGGCGAGGGTGAGCCGCCCGCTCACCAGCGATCCGTCGATGGCAAGATCACGGTCACTGACCAGGGTCAGCCGATCGGCGGCTCCGGAGATCTCCATCCCCAGCGGCGTCCGGGCGACCGTGGGAGTGACCAGCCCGTACTCCGGCCGGGCCGCGAGCTCGACCGCCACGTCAACCGCTCCGGCGACGACCTCCACCTGCCGCAGCAGGACATGGGGGGACGTGTAGCCGATACCGTGCTCTCGTTCACCGGGGCCGAGACTGAGGGCGTCGGTCAACCGCAACACACCGCTTTCGGTACGGAACTCCGTGCGGAGCACCATCGTCCCGTCAAGGTAGTGACGGGAGGTCGTGTACCGCCCGTGCGGTCGAATCGACCAGAAGCCGCCGCTGGCGCCGAGCATGCGCGCGAAGACGCTCGGCGCGTCGAACCGGGGCGGGCACCACCAGTCCACGGACCCGTCCGAGGAGACCAACGCCGCGCCCTGACAGTCACCGAGAAGCGCGTAGTCACTGATCACAGCCACACCCGGCACCTACCCGCCGTGGTGCTCCCTACGCGCCTCGGTGCTCCCCGCGCGCCGGACGCCGGCGTTGCGCTCCCCCACCGCGACCCACCGGCCTCGTCAGGCCCGACCCGGCGTCAGGTCGGGTGTCGATCCGAGATCAGGTCCCGGCACCTGCGCAGGACGGCACGGGCGGCGGGTGCGTCGCGGCCGTGGATGCCGGCCGCCAACTCGGCCACCGCCGGTGCGGCCCGTGCGGGTTCGCCCGCCGCCACGGCCGCCTCGGTCAGCACCTCGACGGCCTCGGCGGCCCACGCCCAGATCCCCTTCTCCCGCACCAGTGCCAGCGCGTCGGCCGCGTGCCCGGCCGCCTCGTCCGGTCGTCGGCGAAGCATCAGCCGGGCCAGCGCCGACAGCGCCTGCACCAGGGGCCAGATGGCACCGGCGCGGCGCGCGTCGGCGACCACGCCGCGCAGCGCGCGCTCGGCCGCCGCCACCTCGCAGCCCTCGGCGGTACGGGCCAGCACGGTGGCCAGCTCGGCCCGGGCGTCGAGCAGGGTGACCGGCATCCGCTCGGCGGCGGCGACCAGCCGGGTGAGCCGATCGGCCAGCCCGTCCCAGCGTCCAGCCGCCCGGTCCAGCGACAGTTCGGTCGCCTCGACGAGGGGGGACAGCCGCTCGTACGCGGTCTCGGCGACCAGTTCCCGACCGGTCGCCAGCAGCGCGGCGGCCTGGCTCACGTGCCCGGCGTGCAGTGCGCCCTGCGCCCAGTTGAGGCAGGCGCGGGCGTGTTCCCGGGGCCGGTCCGCCAGTTCGGTGGAGGCGCTCAGCTCGGCGATGATCGCCCAGGCCGCCGGGTCGCCCAACTCCAGCAGCAGGGAGGCGCGGGCGATCCGGACGGCGAGATCGGCCGCCGGGTCTCCGCTGGCCGCGGCGGCGGCCTCCGCCTCGGCGCATCGGGCCAGGTGCTCGTCGACGTGTCGCCCGACGACGGTGTCGGGCGCGGCCAGCACCGCGAGGGCCTGCGCTCGGCGGCGCGGGGCGCGCAGGTAGGGCACGGCGCGCTCGATCTCGGCGTACCCGCGCAGCGCCTCCCCCTGTTGACGCAGCATCCGTCCGAGCATCAGGCCCAGCTCGCCCCGGGCGCCGGGTGGCAGCCCCCGGTCGGCGAGCAGACGCTCCAGCACCGGGATCGCGTCGGCCTGGCTGAGTCCGTCGATGGCGGCGCGTGCGAGCTTGTTGGCGAGCCGGGCCCGCACCGGTCGGGGCAGTTCGGGGACGTCCATGGTGTGGAGCAGGAATCTGGCGGCGGTGGCGTCGTCGCCGCGTCCGGTGGCCAGGTCGGCGGCGGCCTCGCTGTTGCGGACGAAGTCGGTCCAGCTTCCGGCGAGCCGGTAGTGGTGGGCCAGCTGGGCGACCGGCTTCGGTAGGTGGTGCTCCAGCACCCGGGCGATGCGCAGGTGCAGCCATTCCCGGGTCTCGCGGGGCATCAGGTCGTACACCACCTGCCGGGCCAGGTCGTGACGGAAGCGCAGCCCTTGCCCGGTGTCGTGCATGAGGCCCGCCCGGTGCGCCGCGGTCAGGGCGGCGGCGACCGGCGTCCGACCCAGGTTGAGCGCCGCCGCGAGGACGCCCTGGTCCGGCGCGAGTCCCAGCACGGCGGCGGCGCCGAGCACTTCCCGGGCGGCGTCGTCGAGCGGACGCAGCCGCCAGAGCAGCACGTCGCGCAGCAGGAACGGGACGCTGTCGTCGGCCAGTGGGTCCCCGCCGCGCTCGGCGAGGGTGCGCAGCACCTCCTCGACCACGAACGGTATGCCGGCGGTGCGGTCGAGCAGGGTGGCGGTCAGCTGCGGCGGTGGGTCGTCCAGGCGCAGCGTCTGGGCGGCCATCCGGCGGACGTCGTCGGCCTCCAGTGGGCCGAGCGGCATGCGGGTGACCGCCCACGGTGGGGTGCGGGCGAGCGCGTCGTGGACCGGTGTGCTGCCGCCCGGTGGCGGGGTGCGGGCGGTCAGCAGCACCGACAGCCCGTCGACGGGGTGGGTGCCGAGGTAGCTGAGCAGCTCGCAGGTGACCGGGTCGGCCCAGTGCAGGTCCTCGAGGACGAGCACGGTGGGGGTGAGCGCGGCCAGCACGGCGGTGGCGGCCCGGAGCAGCCGGTGCCGCTCGGCCGCCGGGTCGGCCAGCGGGGGCGGCGCGGCGGGTAACCGGTCGGCGAGTTCCGGCAGCAGCGGCGCGAGCGCGCCGGCCACCGGGTTGAGTGGGCCGAGCCGGTCGGCGCTTCCCCGGATGGCGTCCAGGAGCGCCCCCAGCGGGAAGGGCTCCGGCACATCGTCGCAGTCGCCGATCAGGCGGTGGCCGGGCATCCCGGCGAGCAGCTGGGTGACGAGCCGGCTCTTGCCGATGCCGGCCTCCCCCTCCAGGAGGATCAGGCACGGCGGGGCGTCGAGGAGGCGGCGCAGCGCGCTCAGCTCCGCGGTCCGCCCGACGAACTCGACGGGTCCGCGCAGCCGTGGCAGGCGGATGTCGGCGGAGACCCCACCGCCCTGCGTCGTGTTCTCACCGCCGTCGACCACCCTGGCGAGCACATCACCCGGGTGGGGAACGGCCACCGGCCGGCGCTGCGACAGTGAACTGGTTCACACATCGCGGCGCCGGCCGGCGTCCCGCTCAGGACTGGACGGTGATCGGCACGGACTTGAGCGGCCCGTCGCCGTTGCGGAAGTCCACGAACCCGATGTAACGCTTGCCGGGGGTGAGCCCGGACCAGCGCAGGGTCAGGTTCGCCGTCGCACCCGCCTGCACGCTGCGCTGCTTGGGATCGACGGTGAGCTTGCCGGTGGCGGTGCCCGGCGCGCCCGGCAGGTAGGTGGTGATGGTGTACGTCTCGGTCTCCTGCCCGGCCGGCAGGTTCTCGGTGAACTCCTGCTCGACGACGAGGACGTACTCCCCGGCGCCGTCCGGCAGGTCCACCCGGGCGCCGTCACGGCCGCTGGCCGTGGCGGTGACGAACTTGCCCGCCGTGTCGTAGACGTTGACGCTGAACTCAGTGCACGCCATCGTCCCCTCCTCGTCGTCCCAGTCGATGTGGGAGCAGACCGGCAGCCGCGAGGTCACCTGGACCTGCGGGTCGCGGGTCCCGGCCGGCACCCGGACGGTGCTCTTGTGGATCGACGCGGGCAGCGGGCTGGGCAGGTTGTCCAGCGAGCTCCAGTCCCAGCTCACGCCGCGGCCGGTGAGGGTGGCGGTGCTGCTGGTGCCGGCGGTCAGGCCGGTGAGCTGCGAGATCAGCTTGCCCTGGTAGCCCACCTCGGCGTCGATCTTGATGTTGCCGGAGGTGCCGGTGCCGGTGAGCCGGTCGGGCACGCTCAGCCCGGTGTTGTGCACCACCAGCGGGGTCCGCACCTGGTGGCGGTGCTCGTCGCGCCAGATCACCGCGCCGTCGACCCAGGTGTCGAACGCGCCACCGTCGTTGGTGACCTCCACCTTGAACTCGGCGCTCTTGCCGGGCCGCAGCTGGAGCTTGGCCGGGGTGACCTTGACCTTGTAGCCGGCCGGGGCCTGCACACTGGAGGTGTAGGTGCTGGTCTTGTCGCTGACGTTGGTGACGGTCCGGGTGACGGTCTGCTTACCCACCATCCGGCCCAGCGAGATCGACGGGTAGTTGAGCTTGGCGGTGTCGAGCGCGCCGATCTCGTCGCAGCCGTCCATCTGCAGGTACTCGGTGCCCCGGGCGGCCACGCCGCACAGGTAGCGCATCCAGTCCTGCGGCCCGGAGTCGTAGATCAGGCCCGGGTCGAAGGCGCCGCCCGGGTTGACCTGGCCGGCCCCGTAGTTGAGCGGGGTGGCATCGTAGCTGCCGATCTTGATCGGGTTGCCCTTGTCGGTCGTGTCGACGGCCGTGGTCATGAGCGCCGAGCGCACCGCGGCCGGCGACCAGTCGGGGTGCTTCGCCAGCACCAGCGCGGCGATGCCGGCGATGTGCGGCGCCGCCATCGAGGTGCCCGACTCCACGGCGAAGTCGTTGCCGCCGCCGGCGGGCGAGAACGCTGCGGCGATGTCCTGCCCGGGGGCGCTGATGTCCGGCTTGAGCAGGTCACCGGCGTTCAGGTTGGACGGGCCCGCCGACGAGAAGGCGGCGACCTGCGGCCCCTCGACGGTCTCCTGCTTGCCCGCCGAGATGCTCGCGGTGGGGTTGCCGGCGGCCACGTAGGCGCTGACCCGGGCGAGGGCGACCTCGTCGATGTGTACGGTCGGCACGGTCTGCACGTCGGCGTTGAGGGAGTTCAACGAGTCGTTGTAGAGGACCATGCCGACGCCGCCGGCCCGGGCCACCTCGATGCTCTTGTCGGTACGCGGAATCTCGCCGCGCAGGCAGAGCACGATCGCGCCCTTGACCTTGGCCGGGTCGAGCGTGTTGTCGGCGCAGAGCTCGGCACCGTACGTGTCGTTCGGGTCCGGTCCCGCGGTCCGGCTGAAGACGAGCGGCGCCGGCCCTACGGCGGTCTCGCCGACGCCCGCGCCGGTGAGCACGGTGCCGTCGCCGAGGGTCAGCTTGCGCACGTACTGCCGATCGGTGGTGCTCGCGGCGACCGTGGTCAGCCACGGCAGCGAGTTGTCGACCGTGCCCGCGTACGGCCCGGCGTTGCCGGCGGCCGCGGAGACGAAGACACCGGCGGCGGCGGCGTTGTAGAACGCCGCGTCGATCGCACCGAAGATCTCGCTGTCGTCGCCGATCGAGTAGTTGATCACGTCGACGCCGTCGGCGACCGCGTCGTCGATGGCGTGCACGATGTCGACATCGGTGCCGGTGGCGGAGCCCGCGCCGTTGTCGTAGAGCGCCTTGTAGATCGCCAGCCGGGCGGCCGGGGCCATCCCGGAGATCATGCCGAGATCCTGGCTGCCCGAGGAGGCCGGTACGCCGTTGTTGCCGGCGGCGGTGCTGGCCGTGTGGGTGCCGTGGCCGTTGCGGTCACGCGGCGAGGAGTACTCGTCGGGGAACTGGTCGGCGATCCCGCTGTCGTTGTACCAGCGGGCGCCGATCACCTTGTTGTTGCAGGTGACGGGGGCCTCGACGCCGGTGTCGCAGACGCCGTGCCACTTGGCGTCGATGAGCGCCTGGTCCGGGCGCGGGGAGGGCAGCGGCGCGAAGCTCGCGCTCTCGGGCCAGAAGCCGCTGTCGATGACCCCGACGATCATGCCTTCACCGGCGTGGGCGACGTCGCCGAACTGCTGCTGCCACACCCCGCCCTGTCCGGTCATGCCCAGGTAGTCCGGGGTGTGCGAGGTGGCGGCGCGCACCGTCCGGCTCTCGTAGACCGCACGCACACCGCGGGTGGCCCGCAGTCGTGCCGCCTGCGGCTTGGTGAGGTCGACCGCGAAGCCGTTGAACGCGGTCTCCATCGTCACCCGGGGCTGGCTGGCGGTCAGACCCACGCTCGTCAGCACGTCCGCGCGCTTCTGGCGCAGATGCTGCCGGTAGGCCTTGGCGTTACCGGAGTTGCGGTTGAGCTTGCCGCCGCCGGTCGGCTTGGTGGCCGCGATCCCGGCCACGCCGCCGCTGTAGGCGGCCAGCGGTTCGTCGTCGAGTTGGACGAGGTAGCGCGTGGTTGGTCCGCCGCTGGCCGTCGGCGCCGCGGCGGCACCTCCCGGCAGGCTCGTCAGACCGGCCGCCGCAAGCGTGACGGCGGCCAGCATGCTGACCGCGCGCCTGCCCCCTCCGCGCCGGTGTGCGTTGCGTTGTGGCACGTCATTGCCCTCCACGTTCGGTACCGGCCACCACGGGTGGTGGCGGTGGGCGAAACGTAGGATCGGCAACCCGTTCCAGAGAAGAGCGCGTAACGCGGCCGTCATCTCGGAAACAAGCTCGTAACATCGCGGGTACTTTGAGCGTCATTTTCGCGGCCCGGAACCGGCCGACCGCGTCCGTCGACCGTCCGTCGACCGTCCGTCGACCGTCCGTCGACCCGGTCGGCGGACCGGGCTCGGGGCGGCGCGCGTCCCTGAGACCGAACGTTCTATTCGCTAAACTGGGGGGATGACGCGCGACGAGCCTGACACCCGGCCCTCCGAGGCACGAAGCCGACTGCTCAGCACGGCAACCCGGATCTTCTACGCGGAGGGCATCCACTCCGTCGGAGTCGACCGGATCATCGCCGAGGCGAAGGTGACCCGGGCAACGTTCTACCGGCACTTCCCCAGCAAGGACGACCTCATCCTCGCCTACCTGCGTCAGGTGCACCAGATGGAGCGCGGCATGGTCGACGCGGCCATCGCCGCCAACCCGTCACCGGCCGATTCCCTCCTGGCCGTCGCCGGCGCCATCGCCGAGCGCATCACCTCGCCGGTCTTCCGTGGCTGCGCGTTCCTGAACGCCGCGGCGGAGTATCCCGACACGAACCATCCCGTGCACCAGGAAATCATCGCCCACCGGGAATGGTTCCTGGACACCATCACCGCGCTCATGGCGCAGGTCCACGAGGAGACGGCGGACTCCGCCGCCCGTCACTTCGTCATGCTCCGCGACGGCGCCATGGCCGCCGGTTGCCTCTTCGACCCCGCGTTGGTGTCCGAGACCTTCCTCCGCGGCGTCGAGGGCCTCCTGCGGGTCAACACCGAGCGCCAGTCGGCCGGATCGGCCCGCTAGCGCACGCAACAGCGACGCGCACGGCGGCGGCCCACCCGACGATGTCGAGTGGGCCGCCGCCGTCTTCGCACTCGGGACGCCCGCTGGCCCGCGTCCACCTGCGGGTCAGCGGCCGTAGGCCTCCAGCAGGCGCAGCCACACCTCGCTGACCGTCGGGTACGCGGGCACGGCGTGCCACAGCCGGTGCAGCGGGACCTCGCCGACGACGGCGATCGTCGCCGCGTGCAGCAGCTCCGCGACGTCCGGACCGACGAGGGTGAAGCCGACGATCACCTGGCGGTCCTCGTCGACGACCATCCGGGCGTGCCCCTGGTATCCGTCGGCGTGCAGGGCGGCTCCGGCGACGGCGGCCAGGTCGTAGTCGACGACCCGGATCCGCAGCCCGGCGGCCGCGGCGGCGGCCGCGGTCAACCCCACCGAGGCGACCTCCGGGTCGGTGAAGACAACCTGCGGCACGGCACGCTCGTCGGCGGTGGGGACGTGCCGGCCCCACTGGCCGTCCGCCACCGGCTCGCCCTTGGCTCGCGCCACGATGACGTCACCCACCGCGCGCGCCTGATACTTGCCCTGGTGGGTCAGCAGCACGCGCCGGTTGACGTCACCGGCCGCGTACAGCCATCCGTCGCCGATCAACGCCCCGTCGCCGTCGACGACCCGCAAGGTGTCGTCGACCGTGAGCCAGGCTCCGGGCTTCAGGCCGATCCGGTCCAGGCCGAGGTCCTGCGTGTTCGGCGTACGACCGGTCGCGACCAGGAGTTCGTCGGCGTCCACCTGCTCGCCGTCGGTGAGCGTGACGCGTACCGTGCCGTCGCCGTCGCGGTGCACCGACGCGGCCTCGGCGCCGAGGCGTACGGACACACCGGCGTCCCGCAGCGACCGCGTGACCCGCTCACCGACGAACGGCTCGGCCAGCGGCAGCACCCCGTCCCGGGCCAACACCGTCACCACGGATCCGAGACCCGCGAACGCCGTCGCCATCTCGGTGGCCACCACGCCGCCGCCGATGATGGCGAGCCGACCGGGAACCTCGCTCGCGGCGGCCGCCTCCCGGCTGGTCCACGGTGCCGCCGCGCGCAGCCCGGTGACCTCCGGGATCAGCGCGCCGCTGCCGGTCGCGACGACGACCGCGTGCCGCGCGGTGAGCGACACGGTGGCCCCGTCGGCGCCGGTGACCTCGACGACCCGCTCGGCGCTGATCCGTCCCTGGCCGCGGTACAGCGCGATCCCGGCCGAGTCGAGCCAGGACACCTGCCCGTCGTCCGACCAGTTCGAGGCGAAGGAGTCACGGCGGCGCAGGACGGCGGAGGCGTCCAGGTCGCCGGTCACCGCCTCGCGTGCTCCGGGCAGCCGACGGGCCGCCCGCAGCGCGGTCGCGCTGCGCAGCAACGCCTTGGTCGGCATGCACGCCCAGTACGAGCACTCACCGCCGACGAGTTCCCGCTCGACGATGGCGGCGGTCAGCCCGCCCCGCACGACCCGGTCGGCGACGTTCTCCCCGACCGGCCCGGCGCCGATGACGACGACGTCGTACGTGCCGCTGTCCATGTCAGTTCCCCTTCGCGGTACGACCGAGGCGGATGGCTGCGATGAGGAAGAAGATGGCGCCGGGGATGGCGTACCCGATCGCGTTGGCTAGCGCCGGGTCGGCCGCGGCGGCGCTGGCGATGAACGACCCACCGGCGAGCACGGAGAGGCCACCGCTGATGATCATCGGCCACTGGCCGCCCATCCTGCGGCGGGGTACGGCCACGACCAGCTGCACCAGGCCGGCCACGACCGCCCAGGCGCCCCACACCCGCAGGACCGCCGGGATGCCGGACGCCCCGGCGACGGCCAGGCCGATCGCGGCGAGCAGGCTGACCGCCATGTTCACGTACAGCAGGGTAGGCGAGCCGGTGGCCCGCGACGAGCGGGCATCGACGACCGCGGCGGCCACGTCGAACAGCGGGTAGATCACGAAGAGTGCGACGGCGAGCGGGTTGAGGTCGCCGGCGATCGCGAACGTCACGGCGGCCCAGACGATCGCGAACGCGAAGCGGACGAAGTAGAGCCGCCGCAGGGCGGATGCCGTCGTCGAGATGCCAGGGGTGGCAACGGTGGTCATGGTCATCCTCTCGGTGATTGCTGAGAACGAACGTCCAGCGGGGTGACGGACGCCCGGCATCCTTGGGTAGAACGAACGTTCTGTCACTCTCAACATAGACGCCTCGGCCCGGCAATGTCAATACCGAACGTTCTATCCCTCTGCGACGCGATCAGGTCATCCCGACCGCACGGACCGACGGACGCGGGTCAGAACGGCAGCGGAATGGCGCTGAACACGCCGTCCGGGTCGAAGCGGCCCTTCAGCGTCCGCAGGCGCTCGGCGTTGGCCCCGAAGCCGAACGGAATCTGGTCCACCGCGTCCGGCGCGAGCAGGTTGGGATAGCCACCCGGCAGCGAGTACGGCGCCAGGGCCGAGGCGAGGTCCCGCGCCCACTGTCGATGCGTCGGCGACTCGCGTTCCTCGGTCCAGATCGAGATGATCTCGACCATGTGGTGCGGCACCCGCGTACCGAAAGCGGTCGCCTGCGGCGCGACCCTGGCCGCGGCGCCGCGAAAGGAGTGCAGGGACACCGCCGTCAGCGGAGCGGGCTTGCGCACCACGTGGTCGATGAGCACGGCGGTCACGTCATCGGAGAGCACCGGCACGGACCGCGTCCGGATCTCCACGTGCCGTCCGTACGGGAACATCGTCCCCAACTCGGCCGCGCCCTCAGCGAGACGCTTCTCGGCGACCGCGGCCACGACGGGTTGTCCCAGCCGCGCCAGGGCATGCACCGGGCCGTCCTCGGCCAGACCCGTCGCCAACGGTCCGCACCACGTCGGCGCCAGCAGGAGGACAGGCGCCCCGTCCGGCCCGCTGAGCAGAGCGATCTGCACGGTCAACTCGTCGGGCATCTCCTCGTGCAGCTCACGCAGGCGCCGCAGGACCTCGGTGGCCTGATCGAGCGGGTAGATGACGGTGCCGGTGACGACCGACGGGACGCGATGCACGTCGAAGCGAGCCTCGACCACGACGCCGAAATTGCCGCCACCGCCGCGCAGCGCCCACAGCAGGTCCGGGTCGCCGGTCTCGTCGGCGATCACGACGGACCCGTCGGCCAGGACCACCGTGGCGGCCACCAGATTGTCGGCGGCCAGCCCGAACCGCCCGCTGAGCGGGCCGTAGCCGCCGCCCGTCGCCAGCCCGACCATGCCGACCGAGTCGACGGTGCCGGTGACCGCGACCAGCCCGTGCTCCTCGGCGGCCGACAGGACCTCGCCGACGCTCGCCCCGCCACCGACCGTCACCTGCCCGCCCTCCGGATGAACCCGCACGCTGTTCATGCCGGACAGGTCGAGCACGAGCCCGCCCGCGCGCCGCGCACGCCCCGCCCAGTCGTGGCCGCGCCCGCGCACGGACAGCGGCACGCCCAGCCGCTGGGCGGCGGCGACGCCCGCCCGGACGTCGCCGACCTCCCCGCAGCGGATCACGGCCGCCGGGCGGTCGACCACGGCGGCGTCGGTCACGATCCGCTCGGGGCGCACCCGGTCTCGCAGCGCGGCGGCGACGGGTACGGCCAGGGGACCGTCGGGGAGGTCGGACATCGGCTCCACTCCTTGGTGGCTGATGGTCGTCTGGCTGCGGCCGTCCCGCTCGGTTGAGCGGCCGTGCCGTCGGACGGGGTGCGGTCCTACTCGATGTCGGAGAAGAGTCCGGTGATCTCCACCTGGGCCCCCTGGAGCCCACCGAAGACGGCGCCGGCGACGGGCGTCGCGACGGCGGCGGAGGCGTCCTCGTAGCTGGCGAAGTACAGGTCGAGCGTCCGGTACGCGGGCGTGGGCGTGCCGTCCTCCTTCGGCCACACCTTGGCCGACTCGACCCGCTGGAGCTTCGGGAACGTCTCCGCGGCCTGGCGTACGTCGGCATAGATCTTCTCGAACTCGTCGGGGTTCGTGGGATTGCCGATGATCAACGTGATCTTGGTGGGCATGTCACCCTCCTTCAATGGGGTCCGGTGATGACGCGCGAGGGAAGGCACGAACGAGCGGATTCCCGCGCGGCAGAACGATCGTTCTGTCTCGTACGACGGTAGTGGCCCGCCGCCCGATCGTCAAGACCGATCGTTCTATCCAGCTCACCGCCGGTGCCGGAGGACGCGCTACGCGGCGAGCCGGGTGATCGCGGCCACCGATCGGTCCACGTCCGCTTCGGTCGTGGTGGCGCTCGACACCGAGATCCGCATCAGCCGCCGTCCGTGCCAGGTCGTCCCGCCGGCCCAGCAGGTGCCGTCAGCCTGGACCGCGGCCACCACCCGGTCGGTGCGCGCGTCGTCGCCGAAGCCGACCAGCACCTGGTTGAGCACCACCTCGTTCGCCACCTCGAACCCGGCCCGGGCCAGGCCCGCCGCGAACCGCCGAGCCAGTCCGCAGCACCGCTCGACCAGCGCGGCGACACCCGCGCCGCCCAGTTCCCGCAATCCGGCCCAGACGGCGAACCCCCGGGCCCGCCGGGAGGACTCGGCGGTGAGGTCGGCCCCTTCCGGTGCTCCTCCGGAGCCGACCAGGTACGCGGCGCGGTAGGACATCGCCGCCACGTGCACGTCGGGCCGGGCGCAGATCGCGAACGCCGAGTCGTACGGGAGATTGAGCCACTTGTGACCGTCGCACGCCCACGAATCCGCCAGTTCCAGCCCGTCGACCAGATGCCGGGTGACCGGACTCGCCGCAGCCCACAGCCCGAAGGCGCCGTCCACGTGCACCCATCCCCCGTGCCGACGAACCAGTTCGCAGGCCTCGCGCAGCTGGTCACAGGCGCCGGTGTTCACATTCCCGGCCTGCAGGCAGACGATCGTGGGTCCGGACGAGCCGGCCCGCAGCGCCTCCCGTAACGAGGCGAGGTCGATGGCGCCGTTCGGTCCGGCGGACACCGGCCGCACCAGGTCGGTCCCGAGGCCGAGCAGCCGCAGGGACCGGTCGATGGTTCCGTGCCGCTCCTCCCCCGCGATCACCCGGATCGGCGGCGCGCCGGGCAGCCCGCGCCGCTCCACGTCCCAGCCCGCCTCCGCCAGCACGTGGTGCCGGGCGGCGGCGAGCCCGACGGTGTTGGCCGCCTGGGCGCCGGTGACGAACCCGACCGACGCCGACGCCGGTATCCCCAGCAGCTCCTTCAACCAGCTACCGGCGGCGGCCTCCGCCGCGATGGCGGCCGGCGACGAGACGGCGTTGGTCGCGAGCTGGTCCCAGCCGGCGGCGACGATGTCGGCCGCGGTCGCCGCCGGCGACGCGCCGCCGACCACGAACCCGAAGTACCGCGGGCCGGCGCTGGCGACCAGCCCCGGCTCGGCCGCGGCCACCAGATCCGCGAGCACCTGCTCCGGCGGGCGCCCCGCGACGGGCAGCGGGCCGGCGAAGGCCTCGGCCAGCGCCGCCCGATCGACGGGCACGCCGACCGGGCGGTCCGACAGCGCGCCCCGGAAGTCCGCCGCCTGCTCGGCCGCCAGGCGGAACAGGTGCCCGAAGTCCTCCATGGCAGCAGCCTCCCTGATCGACGGAGCCGACACGCATTCGTCTACTCGCTCGTCGACCAGCACCGCAAGGGTCGCTTTTCCCGCTCGGCGCGCGGGTCAGGGCAGGTCGAACGGGAGCGTGAGGCCGTCCAGCGCCTGAGGACAGCGGCAGTCCCGCTGGTCGGGCAGCCGTCCGACGACGGCGAGCAGCAGGGCACGTAGCCGGGCGGTGTTCTCGCCGAAGACCCGGAACACCTCGTCCTGGGTCACCGCCTCGTCGCTGGTGACGCCGGCGTCGAAGTCGGTGACCAGAGCGATCGCGGTGTAGCAGAGCGCCAACTCCCGGGCGAGGATCGCCTCGGGGTGCCCGGTCATGTTGATGACCGTGCCGCCGATGCCGGCATACCACCGGGACTCCGCGCGCGTGGAGAACCGGGGTCCCTCGACGACGACCATCGCTCCCCCGTCGTGGACGTCGACCTCCTGCTGGCGAGCCGCCGTCAGCACCGAAGCGCGCCCGGCGGGGCAGTACGGGTCGGCGAAGGAGACGTGCACCGCACCCTCGTCGTAGTAGGTCTGGACGCGGCCACTGGTGCGGTCGATCAGCTGATCGGGCAGCACGAAGGCGCCCGGCCCGCACTCGGGCCGCAGGCTGCCCACCGCGCACGGGGCGAGGATCTGGCGCACGCCGATCGAGCGCAGCGCCCAGAGGTTGGCCCGGTAGGGGATCCGGTGCGGTGGATGCCGGTGGTCGCGGCCGTGTCGCGGCAGGAACGCCACCGCGCGGCCGGCGACCTCAGCCACGGCGATCGGGTCGGAGGGCGGCCCGTAGGGAGTGGTGACGACGTGCTCGGCGGCCTGGTCGAACAGGGCGTAGAGCCCGGAGCCCCCGATGATGGCGAGTTCGGCGAAGGGACGCACCGCCAACCTTTCTGTTGCGCGGGGTGGGCCCGCTGCCGGTCCGGTCAGGTCACTGTGGGCGCGGCGTTCGGCGCCACCGGGCCCACCTGATCGCCCACCACGCGACGCTGATCAGGAAGAGCACGCCGGTGACCGCCAGCCAGCGGGCGAGGTACGAGACACGTTCCTGGCCGGTGGCGGCCCGGTAGGTGTCCGGGGTCAGCCCGAGGATGCCGGGCAGGAACACCAGGAAGAGCAGGGCGGCCGCGAGCGCCGCGGCCCGGAGGTGATTCAGCAGGGCGATGCGGGCCGGCCCGGCCCCCCGGCGGCCGGCCCGGACGGCCCGACGCAGGCCGCCGTCGGCCGTCGCGTAGATCGGGAACAGGACCAGGTCGTGGGCCACGGCCGCGCCGACGAACCAGAGCAGCATCCGGCCGGCTGTCGGCTCCCCGGCCAGTCGCGCGACGACCCAGCCGGCGACGGCGAAGCAGACCAACATCAGCAGTACGTGGCGGAGTCCCCCGCCGTAGGCGGCGCGGAGCCGGTCGATCCACCTACGCATCGCCGCCGCTCCGGAACTCGATGCGGGCGACCCACTTGGTGCAGTGCACGCCGGGCAGGGCCGGGACGATGATCCGGGCCGGATATCCGTGGTCGGCCGACAGGTCGACGCCGTTGACCCGCAACGCGAGCAACGAGTCGGGATCGAGGACCTGGTTGGCCTGCAGCGTCGCCTGGCGGAACAGGCCCGTGCGCTCCAGCGACTCGACGTACGCCGAGGCGGGGTCGGGCACCCCGGCGAGCGCGGCCAGGTCGCGAAGCCGTACGCCGGTCCAGGTCTGCAGGGTGGACCACCCCTCGACGCAGGCGATCGGCAGCCGGGCGGTGTGCTGGCCCATGGCCAGCAGGGCGGCGCGGTCGACGTGGATCGTGCGGCCCGCGCCGGTCATCGTCAACCGCCAGGTCGGGCCGGTGGCCTCGGGTCGGATGCCGGCCGCCGCGGCGCTGCGGTTGATCGGGAACCCGTTCGGCCCCTCGCCGGGGGCCTGCCCGCGGGGCAGCAGGAGGGCGGTGCGGCGCAGCGGGCCGTCGAGGCTCTGCCCGACCGTCAGCACCGCCAGCAGCAGGGAGCCGCCGCCGACCAGGGCCACCGCGCCGCGTCGGCTCATGGTGGCCGGTCCGGGACGAGCGGCCACCAGATTATCCGGGTCGGCGGGTTCGGGTCGGGTCGCGGCGCGGGAGGTGTGCCGTACCTCGCGCGGCGGACGGGACCGGAACGCGGAGACCAGCCGGGGCAGCTTCAGGGCGACGTGCGCCACGAGCGCGGCGGTGAAGACCCACGCGCCGAAGTAGTGCGCGGTGTAGAAGTCGAAGCCGAAGAGGTACGAGTACTGGATGTTGAGCAGGCCGGTGGCGATCTGGAAGAGGATCCCGCCGACCAGCAGCAGCAGGGAGAGCCGCTCCAGCACCTGGGCGACCGAGCGGGCCGGTGGCCAGTCGAACAGTTTGGGAATCACCGACCAGAGCTTGGCGAGCACCACCGGGATCAGGACGATCCCGAGGCCGACGTGCAGGCCCTGGGTGAGGCGGAAGAGCCAGGAGGGCCGCGTCGGCCAGTCGAACGGTGGCAGCCGCAGCCAGCCCACGTCGTGGGGAAACGCCTGACCGAACTGCGGTCCGTAGGCGGCGTAGTCCAGCAGCCCGGTGATGATCACCACGGGGAGCAGGGCGAGCAGCACCAGCCCGAAGACCGAGGTGAGCCACGGGCCCCGCAGCGGGCTGCGCCAGCTCCGCTGGACGGCTCGCGCACCCGGCGCCGGGTGCCGCTGCAGCGCCCGCCACAGCGGAGCCGGAAAGGCGACGTCGCTCCCGCCGCCCGGGTTCGGCCGACGACCGTCGTCGGGGTGCCCGTGATCGCCCTGGGGGCCGGAAGGGCGGGCTGGCACAGGTCTGTCTCCTTAACCACTCCGGGGAGTGAATCCCCTGTCGATCCGCGTGGCGTTCCTCAGGCGAGGCTAGGAGATCCGGCTGCCGTCCAGGTGAGTTCGCGCCTTACCGAACACTTACCGAACGCGTGAGGATCCGCGGATGTTACGGAGTCCTGACGAGCGTCGGATCGACCCGGTCGGCCACCCCGATTGGCCTACCCTGACCGGAATGCGGGTACTTCTCACTGGTGCGGCCGGGTTCATCGGATCGCAGATCGCCGATCTGCTCGTGACCGAGGGGCACGAGGTGGTGGCGCTGGACCTGCTGCTGCCGCAGGCGCACGGGGGCGAGCTCCCCGACTGGTCCCGCCCGCACGGGGTGACCCGTGGCGACGTGCGCGACGCGGCGGTGTTGGCCGAGCTCCTCGCCGGAGTGGACGCGGTCTGTCACCAGGCGGCCATGGTGGGGCACGGCCTCGACCCGTCCGACGCGCCCGACTATGCCAGCCACAACGACTTCGGCACCGCGGTGCTGCTCGCCGCGATGCACCGGGCCGGGGTCGGGCGGCTGGTCCTGGCCAGCTCGATGGTGGTCTACGGCGAGGGGCGCTACACCTGCGCGGAGCACGACGTCGTCCGCCCCGCCCCGCGTCGGGACGTCGACGTCGCCGCCGGCCGGTACGACCCCACCTGCCCGGTCTGCGCTCAGTCCCTCACTCCGCTGCTGGTGCCCGAGGACGCTCCGCTGGAGCCGCGCAGCACGTACGCGGCGAGCAAGCTGGCCCAGGAGCACCTGGCCGGGGCGTGGGCCCGGCAGACCGGCGGCGACGTCTGGGCGCTGCGCTACCACAACGTCTACGGTCCCCGGATGCCGCGCGACACCCCCTACGCCGGAGTGGCGTCGATCTTCCGCTCGGCCCTGGCCAGCGGGTTGCGGCCACGGGTGTTGGAGGACGGTCGGCAGCGGCGCGACTTCGTCCACGTCACCGACGTGGCCCGGGCGAACGTGCTCGCCCTGGCCACCCCGCCGCCGGACGCGCTGGTGCCGCTGAACGTCTGCTCCGGCGAGCCGCACACCGTCGGTGAGCTGGCGACGACGCTGGCCACGGCGATGGACGGGCCGACGCCGGTGGTGGTCGGCGGCGCCCGGGCGGCGGACGTCCGGCACGTGGTGGCCGACCCGCGACGCGCCACCGAGCTGCTCGGCTACACCGCCCGGGTCCGCTTCGCCGACGGGATCGCCGCCTTCGCCACCGACCCGCAGCGGGAACCGGCCGCCCTCGCCGGCTGAGCCTCGCCCGTCGGGCCACCAAGACGGCCAGCCGCCGGGCCCACCCACGACGCCCGGAGCACACCGCCGATCCGGCCGGCTCGGGTCAGGAGACGGTCCAGAGCAAATGGTTGACCGCCAGGGCCGTGGCGGCCTGCCCCACCAGCCACCAACGATGGGCGCGCGGCGGCAGCAGGGCCGCGGCCACCAGCAGCCAGACCGTGAACGGCAGCCAGATCCGTTCGACCTCGGCCTTGCTGAGGCCGGACACGTCCGCGCCGACGACGGCCAGCCCGGCGGCCAGCGGAAGCAGCACGGCCGCGCCCATCCCACGTATCGCGGCGGCACGATCCCGCACCCCGCGGCGGCCACCGGCCAGCCCGGAGCGGGCCGCGGCGGCCGCCGTGACCACCGCCCGGCGTAGCGCCGGCCCGAGCACCGGCCCGGCGGCGAGCAGCAGCGCCGCGAGGTTCGCCCACACCCAGTAGGCGTACGGGCGTTCGGCCGCCCAGCCCTGGTAGTAGCGCTCGACCACCAGCCGGTACCCCACCCACCACGGGAAACCGGCGGCCGTGAAGGCGAGCACCACCCCGGCGACCCCGGCCAGCGCGGCGAGCAGCGCGCCCACCCGGCGCGTCGGGCGCAGCACGACCACGACCAGGGCGAGCAGCCCGACCAGCACGAACCCGTACGACAGGTACAGCGCGAAGCCGAGCAGGAGGCCACCGACCGCCGCGACGACCGGCCCGCGTACGGCCAGCAGGGCGAGGCCGGCGGCGACCACGCCGGCGAAGATCCCGTCCGCGGAGGCACCCACCCAGACCGCCCCCGGCAGCAGCACGAGGAACGGCGTGACGGCCCGCGCCGCGTCGGCGGCACCGAGGGCCCGCAGCGTCACCGGCACCGAGACCGACACCGTGGCGCCGATCAGGACGCAGGCCAGCGCGGCGCTGGTGCCGCCGCCGAGGCCCACCCGATCCAGCCAGACGAAGATGAGCAGCGCCCCCGGCGGGTGACCCGCGGTGTGGGTGGACCAGGACTCCGGTTGGAAGTCGAGGATCCGGCCACTGAAGCCGGCCAGCATCGCGGGGATGTCGCTGACGCCGGGCACCTCGGACAGGTACTCCGCCTGCGGGGTCATCCGTTGGGTCAGCCCGGCCGACGCGCCGTCCACCAGGGCCAGCGACAGCGTCCAGGCGACCGCCGCGAGCCAGGCCGCGGCCAGCAGGGCGCCCCACCGGGCTGTCCTGGCCCACCGCAGCCCGGGGCCGATCACCACCGCGGCGACCAGCACCGCCGCCGGGGTGCCCCAGCCGACGTGCGGCAGCCAGGTCGCGTACAGCGGGGCGGCGTCGGCGTACAGGCCCACGCCACGCCGGTTGAGCAGCACGCCGACCAGCACCGCGGCGGTGAGCAGCGCCGCCTCGACGCCGAGCACCACCAGGTCGCCGAGCCGCCGCCGGGTGGGAGTCCGTTCGGGGGCGGTGCCCAGTGTGGAAGCGGAGTTCATGACGTCCGGACGGTACGGCCACCGCCGGCCCCCCGGTAGCCGAACCGCCGGGCCGTCACCGTTCGGTAAGAACGCGTCGGTGGTAAGGCTTCGGTAATCACTTTCCGGCCCCGAGCAGGTGGGACGCGTTCTAGCGTCGGCGATATGCCGATGCAGTTCGATCACGACGATGCCGCGCCGATACCCGTCGACGTGGTGCTGCCGTGCCTCGACGAGGCGGCCGCGCTGCCGCTGGTGCTGACCGCGCTGCCCCCCGGTTACCGGCCGATCGTGGTCGACAACGGGTCGCGGGACGGCTCGCCGGAGGTCGCCGCCCGACACGGGGCACGGGTGGTGCACGAGCCTCGCCGGGGTTACGGCGCCGCGGTGCACGCCGGGTTGGCGGCCGCCGAGTCGGAGCTGGTCTGCGTGTTGGACGCCGACGGCTCCTTCGACCCGACCGAGCTGCCCGCCCTGGTCGCACTCGTCGCGACCGGCGCGGCGGACCTCGCGGTCGGCCGCCGCCGCCCCGTCGCCGCCGGAGTGTGGCCCTGGCACGCGCGAGCCGGTACGGCCCTGGTCGCGGCGTTGCTGCGGCGTCAGGGCGTACCGCTGCGCGACCTGAGCCCGATCCGGGTGGGCCGCCGCGAGGCGCTGCTCGCCCTGGACGTCGCCGACCGGGCGTTCGGCTACCCACTGGAGCTGCTCATCCGAGCGGCCGCGGCCGGCTGGCGAATCCGCGAGCTCGACGTGACGTACTCGCCGCGCGCCGCCGGCACCCGATCGAAGGTCTCCGGCTCGGTACGCGGCACCCTGCGCGCCACCCGCGACTTCGCGACCGTGCTGCGAACGGTGGGGGTGCCCCGGTGACCGTCCTGTTGGTGATGGCCAAGGCACCGGTGCCGGGCGCGGTCAAGACCCGGCTCTGTCCGCCCGCCACCCCGGTGCAGGCGGCCCGGATCGCCGCCGCCGCGCTGCGGGACACGCTGGACGCGGTCCGCGCCACCCCCGGGGTGATCCCCGTGCTCGCCTGCGCCGGTCAGCTCGCCGATGGCGAGGACGCCGGCGGGCTGACCGCGGCCCTCACCGGGTGGACGGTGCTGGCGCAGC
Organism: Micromonospora sp. NPDC049366; assembly: GCF_044466625.1. Classification (NCBI taxonomy): domain Bacteria; kingdom Bacillati; phylum Actinomycetota; class Actinomycetes; order Micromonosporales; family Micromonosporaceae; genus Micromonospora; species Micromonospora sp. NPDC049366. The sequence goes on along the minus strand of NZ_JBITMV010000002.1, from coordinate 72,237 downwards.
GCGGCACCGGTCTGGGCGAGCGGCTGGCCAACGCGTACGCGGACGTGGCGGCGGCCTTTCCGGACCGGCCGGTGCTCCAGATCGGCATGGACACGCCACAGGTGACGGCGCACCGGCTCACCACCGCGGCGCGCCGGCTCGCCACCGTCGACGCGGTCCTCGGCGAGGCCGTCGACGGCGGCTGGTGGGCCCTGGGGCTGCGCGACCCGCGACACGCGTGGGCGCTGCGCGGTGTGCCGATGTCCACGCCCGAGACCGGCCGGCGCACCTGGGCGGCGTTGGTGGACCGGGGACTGCGCCCGGCGCCGCTGCCGGTGCTGCGGGACGTGGACGAGTGGGCCGACGCGCTGGCGGTGGCCACGACGGCTGCCGGCGGCCGGTTCGCCCGGCAGGTCGCGGCGGTCCGCCGCACCCTCGTGACCAGCGGCGGACCCGGATGACCTCCGTCTTCACCGTCCCCACCAACGGCGGCGACCCCGGGCCGGGTGCCGAGGTCGGCCTGATCGCCGTGCGCGCCGTGGCCGGCCGCCGACCGGACGACGGCGGGCGCGGCTTCGCCGCCGCGCTGCGGTCCACGGGCACCACCGAGCACTGGCTCGTGTACGACGACGGGGCGCGCAGCCGGCTGCCCGTCCGCCGCTGGCACGGGCCCCCGGAGCCGGCGACGGCGGAGGTGGTGGCCCGCTGCACCGGCCCGACCCTCGACCTCGGGTGCGGTCCCGGCCGGCTCATCCTGGCGCTCGCCCGAGCCGGCATCACCGCCATCGGCGTCGACGTCAACGCGTACGCGGTCGCCACCGCCCGTGCCCGTGGCGCCGTGGCGATCCACCGCGACGTGTTCGAGCCCCTGCCCGGCGAGGGCAGGTGGGCGCACGCGATCCTGCTCGACGGCAACATCGGCATCGGCGGTGACCCGGTCGCGCTGCTGCGCCGCTGCCGGGCGCTGCTCGACCCGGCCGGCACCGTGCTGGTCGAACTCGAGCCGCCGGGGCCCGGACTGTGGCAGGGACACGCCCGCATCGCCACCACCGCCCGCACCGGCCGGCTCGTCCTCGGGCCGGTGTTCCGCTGGGCGCGGCTCGACGCCCGCGCCGCCCACCATGTCGCTGCCCGCGCCGGCCTCGCCGTGCGCGAGATCGTTCAGCACGGCGGACGCTGGTTCGGTGAACTGGCCGTATCGCTGCCCCGGCCGGCGACGAAGCGCTGAGCGGACCGGGCAGGCGCCGGCCGCGAGCCCGTACGGTCACAACGCCCCTGGCCCGGCACCCTCCGCCGCATGTCACCGGACTGTCATACGACCGCGCAGCGGTCTCCATCGGCGCAGGCGAAGGTTGGATCGTTCGTGACAGCTCCTCGACCCGCAACCGCACGAGATGGTGATCAAATTGTCCGAGTCCCGGCACGTCGACGCAGCCGCCATCGGGTTGCTGCTCATGGTCAGTCGTGGTCCGTCCCGACGCGGCGCAGCGACCATTCCCCCCGCCGCCGTCCTGACCCGCAGCACACGGCGACAGCCGGTTCGACCGATCCCACCGAGCACGTACCCCTAAATGACTACCCTTCAGCAGGGTGACGTCACGAGGACGGGGCGGGCCCACCGGTCAGGGTGACCGGCCGGGTCAGGAGGCGGAGGCGGCACTACACGGTCTTGCCCGTCGCCTCGACAAGCCGATGGGTGCTCTCGGCGTCGTGTTCCTGCTGCTGATCCTCGGCCAGGCGTTCGCCCGCGACGCCACCCTGTCCGCCGCGCTCCAGGTCGCCAGCTGGGTGTTGTGGGCGGTCTTCGTCGCCGAGTTCGCGTTACGGGCCTGGCTGGCCCGCCACCGGTGGAAACAGTTCTGGCGCCGCAACTGGTGGCAACTGGTCTTCCTGGCCGTTCCGTTCCTCCGGTTCGCAAGGGCCGTCGCCCTGCTGCGGGCCGCGCGAGGCACCGGGGTGGTCGCGGCCGCCGTCCGCGGATCGCGCTCCGCCGGTCGACTGCTGACCGACCGGCTGGCCTGGCTGGCCGTGGTGACAACGGCGATCATCCTCGCGACCGGGCAGTTGCTGGTGCTGACGAGGTCCTACCGCACCTACGGACAGGCTCTGCATGACGTGGCACTGACCACCATCACCGGCGAGCCACTGCGTGCGAACGATACGTTCTCCCAGGTCATCGAACTGCTGCTGGCCGCGTACTCGATCGTGGTATTCGGGACGTTGGCCGGCGCTCTGGGCGCCTTCTTCCTCGACAGGGACCGGCGCGGTGAGCAGTCCTCCCCCACCGGCGAGCGCGCTGGCGGGTGACGCTCCTCTCGTCTGACGCATCAGTTCGAGTGCCAGCGGTTCACCCTGTCATGGCTCCGTCGGGCCGTCGCGTGCCGCCGCCAGCGCCGACAGCGCCCGGTAGCTCGCAGCCACGAGGGGTACGGAGACGAGGGCACCCGCGACCCCGGCGAGAACCGCGCCGGCGCTGACCGCGACGAGGATGACGGCGGGATGCAGCCGCACGGTGTGCCCCATGATCAAGGGTTGGAGGAGGTTGCCTTCGGCTTGCTGCACGCCGATCACGGCGGCGAGGACGATCAGTGCCGCGGTAGGACCGTCGGCGACCAACGCCACCAGCACCGCCGCCGCCCCGGCAAGGGTCGCACCGATGATCGGGATGAACGCGGACACGAAGGTCAGGAACGCCAGCGGCAGCACCAGCGGCACACCGACCAGGAACAGCGCCAGACCGATGCCGGCGGCGTCCACGGCGGCGACCAGCAGGGTGCCGCGCATGTACCCGCTGAGCGCGTCCCAGCCACCTGTACCCATCAGTCGCGCGGTGCTGCGGTGGCGCTCGGGCAGCCGGTCGACGACCCATGCCCACATCCGGTGCCCGTCCTTGAGGATCAGGAAGAGCAGCACGAGCGCCAGCGCGATCGCGCCGACGGTCTCCACGGCCAGGTACGCGCTGGCCGCCGGATCCGGTCCACCACGGCTGAGCGCGGCGCGGAACTGCGCCCAGACGGCATCCAGGTCCTTCTCGTCGATCGGCAACGGCCCGCCGACCAGCCACGACCGGGTCCGGGCGATCCCCTCGTCAAGCTGCCGGCCGAGGTCGTCGAACTGGTCCACCAATTGCTGGCCGAGCAGCGCCAGCGGTAGGACGAGCACGAGGACGAGCACCAGCACGCCGGCCAGGGCGGCCAGAGCGCGTGGCAGCCGCAGCCGCGCGAGCCGGTCGACGAGGGGCATCAGCAGCGAGGCGGCGAGCAGGGCGGCGGCCACCGCCAGCGTCACCGGGCCGATCCGAGCCAGCGCCCACACGGCGAGCGCCAGCGTGACCGCGACCACCAGGGCGCTGCCGCAGACGACGGCCGCGCGTAGCAGGCCGACCGGGAGTCCGCGCAGGGGCGGTCGGGCCCTACCCGGTCCGTGGCTCATTAGGGTCCCGTACCCGCCCTCCTGTCCGGCTCACCCGCGACGGCTTTCCGGCCGGCCCGGATCACCCGTTCGGGCGACGTGAGCGCAGCGGTGAGCCGTCGCGTCGATGAGGGCAGATCGTCATCGATTCGTCGTGTTGCCTCACAGCCGTCGTGGGTAGCGCAAGGGGAACCAGCCGCGATCGAAGGAGCAGCGATGACGTACGTTCCCTGGTTCCTGCCCTACCAGCCGCCGTCAGCGTTTCGCAGCGAGCCCGCCTGCGCGGACGCCCGGTTGGCCTGTCGGCTGCTGGACCGCATGCTGCGGGATCCGCTGCTGCGCCACGAACACATCTGCATCGAGGTGCAGAACCGGGTCGTGGTTCTCGAGGGCGTCACCAGCTCCGTCGAGGTGCGCGCACACGCCCACGAATGCGCGTGGGACACCCCCGGGGTGCACGACGTCAACAACCGGCTGCACGCTTCCCAGCGCTGAACGGGGTCGCGGCGGCGGGCAGTGGCGGCTGTGCGTCCATGCCAATCGTCGAACGGTTTGCTCAGGCGCCCGCGTCCGCTCGGGACGTGGTCAGGCCGGTCACGTCCGTCGTATGGTCCGCGCTGAGCCGTGGTGGGCGGCGGTGGGCGCTGTAGCCGAGGTCGATGACGACGGGCAGATCCGGTTGTCCCAGTGCCTGCCGGGCGTGGCCGACGGCGATGGTTTCGAGCCGTTGCCGCAGCACGGCGATGTCGGCGTCGGGATCGGCGGTGACCCGCAGGACGAGACGAGGCCGTTGGGCGGTGCCCGAGACCCTGACGTCGGCGTCGTTGACGTCGGGGAAGCCCGCCACCTCCTCCTCGACGGCGGTCCGCAGGGCGCCGGTGTCCAGGACCGTCCTCCCCAACTGGCCGTCGCCGGGGAGGGTGATGTGTCGCTGGCGGGGTTCGGTGCGGACGACGCTGGTCAGCCAGCCCACGCTGAGTAGGGCGAGGACCACGGCGACGAAGGCCGCCAACGGCCAGAGCCAGTCGCCGTTGTCACCGACGAAGCGCGCGACGGGATTGTCGAGCAGACGCTGGCGGTGGACGTTCTCGCCGTACACGTCGGTGCCGGCGAGGATGACGGCGACACCGACGGCGAACAGGAGGACGGCGAAGAGCGTGAGCAGGACCCGGTTGCGGCGGTCGACGCGCATCGACTACTCCTCGGTGTCGAGCCGTACGTACGGGATCGGCGGATTGATCAGGCGCAGTGTGTCGAGGCGGTGCTGTGCGGCGGCGGTGATGTCCCGCACGGGCCCCATCCCCGCAGCCGTCGTCGACACCACCTCGGCGCGGATCTTCAGCCGACGCTTGCGAACCGTGACGTTGGCGTCGCGGACGCCGTCGACGGCCACGACGGCGTTGCGTACGGCCCGCGCCAGGCCACGCCGGGTCAGGGCGGTGTCGGTGCGGGGGTCGACGGGTTCCAGTCGCAGCCGTCCCGGTGCGCGGCGGACGAACTGCGCGATCAGCAGCAGGAGCGCGACGATCGTCAGGCCGATGCCGATGGTGCGGACCAGGGCGCTGCCCCAGGTGGCACCGCTCGCCCAGCGATACAGGCCGGGCCAGTCCAGGGCGACCCACCCCGCACCCACCCGGAAGGCGACGACTTCGCTCGCGACGAGCAGCAACCCGAGGGCCAGCCCCAGGCTCAGGAGGAAAGCGAGCAGACGGTTGAGGACTCGCACCGTGGCCTCGTTTCACCTCACCCGGGCGCGGGGCGCCTGGTTGAGAATCAGATCGTCCACCGTGATCTCGACCTCCTGCACGTGCAGGCCGGTCAGGTGGGACACCCGGGTGCGGACCTGGTCGCGGACCCGCGCGGCCACATCGGGAATGGAGGCGGGCCAGCGGACACCGATGGACAGCTCGATGCGGCTCACCGATCCCTCGACCTCCACGGAGGCCTTCGGTGGCGCGTCCAGGTCAGCGGAGCGGGTGCCGAGGCGACCGGACCAGGGCAGGGTCCGCCCGAGCACCCGCGGGGCGGCGCTGCCCGCCTCGGCGATCTCCCGTGCGGCCCGGGCGGCGATCTTCTCCACCACCCGGTCATGGATGTGCAGGCGCCCCAGGTACTCGTCTTCCGAACGGCTGGACACGCCGACCGCTTCGCCGACTGTCACTGGCTGCTCCGGCGGCCCTGGACGTACGGACTCAGGTCGATCTCACGGGCGACGACCTTCGCCACGGCGAAGCCGATGGCTCCGAACAGTGCCACGATGACCATCTGGCCGAAGCTGCCGAACGCCAGGGCGAACCCCAACGCCAGGCCGAAGACGGCGCCTATCAGTTTGCTCATGCTGTCGGCTCTTCCCATCCTGATTCCGAATCCCGCGGTCCGCCGGTCGGCGGCGACGCGGGGCCTGGACACACCGCGATCAGCCCACCTCGGGTCACCGGCCGTCGCCGTCCGGTGGGTCGCCCACATCAGCGACGACGACGTCGATGTGGCGTCCGGCGACCAGCGGCGCCACCGCCGCGCGGACCTGCGCGGCCAGCTCCGGGGCGCGCGCTCCCCACCGGGCCCGGACCTGCACGAGGACCGTGTCCGCGTCGACCACCACCCCGTCGACCCGGCGGCCGGGCAGGTAGGTGCCACGTCCGCCGAGGGCGACCAGGCCCGCCACGGCCGGACAGGCGCGGACCGCGGCGGCGACGGCGTCGACGTCCACGCCGTCGACCACCGCCACCGGCTCTACCGCCACCATGCTCAGGACACCCGCGACTGGTTCTGCTGGCCGTCACTCTCCGGCAGGTGCACGTCGTCCACGCTGACGTTGACCTCGACGACGTTGAGCCCGGTCATCCGCTCGACGGCCGTCTTGACGTTGCGCTGGATGTTCCGGCCGAGGTCGGCGATGCTCACGCCGTACTCGACGATGATGTCCAGGTCGACGGCGGCCTCGTTCTCGCCGACCTCCACACCTACCCCCTGGGACACGTTCGGCCCGCTGCTGCCCGGGATCCGCTCGCGGATGGCGCTGAAGGCGCGCGTGCCCCCGTCACCCATCGCATGCACGCCGGCGACCTCCCGGCAGGCCACCCCGGCGACCTTCTGCACGACGTTCTCGGCGATCATGATTTTGCCGTCGTCGTTGTTCAGCCTGCTCTGACCGGCCGACCGGCTCCCGCCCACCTGTCCAGCCTGTTCAGTTCTGACGTTCTGGCTCATCGGCGTTGCCCACTCCCTCGGCTGCTCGCTCCGGCACCGTTCGACAGTTGTTAAGCCTGTGGTCCCGGGCCGCCTGGGGTCGGCGATGGCACCGACGTTCCCCCGTTGGTGGCAGGGTCACCCCGCTCAGCGCAGCGGGCGCAGGACGGCGGCGATCGTGGCGACGCCCTCGTCGATGTCGGTGGCGGTGCGGGCGGCGTAGCCGAGGACGAGCCCGGGGGCGGCCCGGGACGATCCGACCATCGGCGATGGCGGCGCGCAGGCGCTCGGCCAGCCAGAGCGGCTGGTCGGCGGTGCGGCCGCAGACCTCAAACGTGCTGATCGTCGCCGAGGCGTTGCACGCCACGGCCGCCGTCGACGTCTCCCGGCTGGTGGACGACCTGGCCGCGGAGCTGACCGCGCTGTGGTCCGCGCCGGTCACCCGCGCGGTGCTCGACGCGGGGGCCCCGGGCTGCGAGGTGCCCCACGACAACGGCCTCACCCGACAGCGCCGCAGGACGCCGAACTCGTGCGGGCGTTACGGGCACCTCGTCCGCATCACCGCAGCGGGCGCCCTGACCGTCGGGCTGTCGCTCCACTGCCCGGGCTCCGACGATAAGTACGCTAGCAGTGATCTTGCGTACGCGGTATCCGGCGGACGACCGACTGCGCAGGTCAGCGGGGGTGGCTAGATTCGCCCGATGCCCATCAACATGATCACTGCGGGGTCGGCCGGCACCTGGACGCTCGGCGACCTAACCGTCAACCGGATCGGATTCGGCGCGATGCGTCTGACGGGTGACGGCAGCGCGGCGAGCGACCGCGACCGGGTCGTCGGGGTGCTGCGCCAGGCGGTCGAGCTCGGGGTGAACCACATCGACACGGCGGCGTTCTACTTCTCGCCGCTGCGGTCGGCGAACGAGTTGATCAACACGGCGTTGTCGCCGTACGCCGATGACCTGGTCATCACCACGAAGGTCGGGCCGGGCCGCGACCCCTCCGGCGAGTGGTTGCCGCTGGCCCGGCCGGATCAGCTGCGGGGACAGGTCGAGGAGAACCTGCGCCAGCTCGGCCGCGACCATCTGGATGTCGTGAACCTGCGCCAGCACGGGCTGGACTCGGTCGCGGAGCACTTCGGCGCGCTGGCCGACCTGCGCGACGCCGGACTCATCCGGCACCTCGGCCTGTCGAACATCCGCCCGCACCACCTCGCGCAGGCGCAGGCGATCGCCCCGGTGGTCTGCGTGCAGAACCCGTACGGCGTCGACACCCGACGCATCCACGACCAGTTCGTACGCACCTGCGGCGAGCAGGGTGTCGCCTTCGTGCCGTTCTTCGCGATCGCCGGCGACGGACGTGAGGCCGGCGGCGTGGCCGCCAACGAGGCGGTGCATGCCATCGCCCGCGCGCACGGCGCGACGCCGGCGCAGGTGCGCATCGCGTGGACCCTCAGCCGCGGGCAACACATGCTGGCCATCCCCGGCACCGGCAACCCCGACCACCTGGTCGAGAACGTCGCCGCCGGGGCGCTGCGCCTGTCTCCCGAGGAGTTGGCCAGCCTCGAGTAGCGGGGCCGTGGCAGGCCGGTCGCCTGCCACGGCACCACCACCCGTCGACGATGGGCGCCGACGCGGCCCCCTAGTCGCGACGGCGGATGGCGGTCGGCCAGCAGCGCGTCGTGACCCCGATCGTGTTCCAGGTGTTGATCGCGATGACGAGGGTGAGCAGTGCCGCGGCACCCTCCTCCCCGTACGCCGCGACGACGGCCGTGACGGTCGACTCCGGCACCTTCGTCGTGGCGAGCAGGGTGACCTGCTCGGCGAAGTGGAGAGCGGCGCGCTCGGCCGAGGTGAACAGGTTGGAGTCGGACCAGATGGCCACGGCGTCCACGCGTTGGGCCGTGACGCCGGCCCGGCGGGCGGCGCGGGCGTGCATGTCGACGCAGTAGGCGCAGCCGTTGAGCTGGGAGGCACGCAGCCGCACCAGTTCGCGCAGCGCCGGCTCGATGCCAACCCGGTCCAGCTCGGCGGTCGCGGCCTCGTCCAGCTGGTTGACGGTGCGGGCGAAGGCGGGAACGAGTGCGTCGAAGTCGAGACGGGCGGGGATCGGGACGTACTCAGTCGCTGTCATACCGAGAACGCTAGAGCTCGATCGCCCCGAATCCCTGGGGCAATTCGACGCTTCTGCCTTGGGTCAATCCGCGCTCCGTCGGACGCTCGCCCGGATGCTCTCCACGAGAAGCGCGAGCGCTGTCTCGTACTGTCCGGGGGTCGGGCCGCCGTACCCGACCACCATCGCCGGCTCGTGTGCTCTCTGCCCGGAGCCGAAGTGGAAGGACCCGAGGCCCTCCACGAGCAGCCCGCGGGCGGCGGCCTCCTGCCGCACCGCCTCCTCGGAAGCCCCGGCGGGGAGCGCGAGCAGGCATTGGAGGCCGGCGGCGAGACCGGCCACCTCGCAACCGGGGAGCTGGTCCGCGACGACCTCCTCCAGCCGGCGGCGACGCGACCGGTAGGTGGCGCGCAGCCGCCGGACGGTGCGGTCGTAGTCGTGGCCGTCGACGAACCTGGCCAGCGCCAGCTGCTGCAGTGCCGCGGGCTGCCCGCCAGCGAGCGTGCGCTGCTCCAGCACGTCGGGCAGCAGCCAGGTGGGCAGCACCGCCCACGCCAGGCCGACACCCGGCGCGACCGCTTTGCTGGCGGTGCCCAGGTACGCGACCTGTTGCGGTGCCAGGGACTGGAGCGCGCCGATCGCTCTGCGGTCGTAGCGGAACTCCCCGTCGTAGTCGTCCTCGATGACGAGTGCGTCGACACGCTGCGCCCATCCGGCGAGCCAGCGGCGCCGGTCGGCGGCCAGCGGAACGCCGACTGGGAACTGGTGGGCAGGGGTGAGGACCACCGCCGAGACGTCCAGCGTCGCCAGAGTTCTGACATCGGCGCCGTCCTCGTCGACCGCCACCGGGACGGGCGTGAGCCCGGTCGCGGCGATCAGCCGCCGATGGGTGTCGTGACCGTACTCCTCGACGGCGATCCGGGTCGCGCCGCGCTGGCGCAGGGCCCGGCACACGAGCACGAGCAGCTCGCCGAATCCGTGGCCGACGACGACCCGTTCCCGCTCGACGACGACGCCGCGGGTGCGGGCGACATAGGAGGTGAGGGCGCCCCGCAGCTTCGTGGTGCCGGCGGGATCGGGATAGCCGAGTTCCGCGGAGGTGGCGTCCAGGGTGGCCTGACGCGCCGCCGACGCCCATTCCCGGCGGGCGAACGCGGCCGTGTCCGGTATCCCGCCCCGCAGGTCGATGGAGCGACGGTTGACCGCCCGCTGGCGCGGACCCGTCCGGACGTACGACGGCGACCGGGCGGAAACCCAGGTCCCGGCGCCGACCCTCGATTCCAGCCAGCCCTCGGCGGCGAGTTGGGCGTACACGTCGGCGACGGTGTTGCGGCTGATGCCGAGGTCAGCGGCGAGCGTGCGGGCGGCGGGCAGCCGGGTGTCCGGGGTGAGCTGACCGTCGATGATGGCGGAACGCAGAGCCACCTCCAACGACCGCCCGGGGCGGACGGGTGAGAGGTCGAGGTGCAGGTCCAGGCCGAGGGTCACGAGAAATCCTAGATTGACCCCGTTGACGTGCGTCAACGGGCAAGGTCATCCGGGCCAATCCGATTCCGACCCACCGGGTGGCTGGCGCTGTGGGCAGACGCGCGTCGTGCCCCGCAGCAAGCGCCCCCCAACCGCACGCAACCACCCCAAGATCGTCGGAAACGCCCATCGAAGCAGAACATTTGCACGAGTTTGCGCTATTTTGCGCGTCCACAGTTACAACTTCTTAACGTAATTGCATGATCATGCGCCGCGACTGAAGCACTAGATTGCTGACGTAGAACGCAAAACTGGTCAGGCAAGCCGCCCTGCGTGGGGCCGGGTTGAGCATCGGCCCCGGATGCTGCGGTTGCGCCTGGACCGCTGGATGATACAGGAGGCGGACGTCCGATGGGTCACCCCCGGCATTGCTCCGCTTCGATCGCGATAGCTGAATTTCCGAGAGTTGAGGCTGTGTCGTCGACAGGCGGCATGGCTTCTTCTCTGCGGATGTGGGGGTGTTGACGCGGTGCCTGCTTTTCAGAGTTCTGAGGATCTGGCGGAGTTCTTCAAGTGGTTTTATGGTGAGGAGCTTCCGGGTCTGCAGCCGGAGCGGTTTTATGCTTTGGCGCAGGAGTTGCATCAGGTCGCGGATTCTCTGGATGAGGCGGGTCTCGAGTTCCTGGACGGGGTGCGGACGATCCGTTCCGGGGTGATGGGCGCAGCCGAGGAGGCGTTCGTCGATTCGTCGGAGAGTGTGGCGGAGTCGTTGGGGTTGGCTCCGGATTATGTGCGCACGATGGCGCAGATGATGAATCAGTTCTCCGCGTTGTTCAACTATGTGATCATCACGGTGATGGCGATCACGGCCCTGTTGCTGTTCGAGTTGATCGTCGCGTTGAAGCTGTTCTGGATCAACCCGGCGCTTCTGATGGAGTGGTTGGCGAAGGCGCCGGCGGTGCGGCAGGGTCTGTTCCGGTTGTTCATGCAGCTCACGGCGAAGGCGAGCCTGGGTGCGGCGTTCAACATTATTTACGAGTTGCTGGTCGATGTGTTCGCGCAGTTGATGAACCGGGCCAAGCGGTATCAGCGGGGGTGGAACAACAAGAACACCGGCGACGCGGTCGCCTCGGGCGCCCTGGAGAGCCTCGTCAGTGGCCTGTTCGGGCTCGGCGGGTCCGGGATGCGCCGGCTGGGCCGCAACACCCACGTCGGCGGGAAGAGCGTCACGGAGCATCTCCCGACGGGTAAGGGCGGCAAAGCCCTCGGGGCCGGGGCGGGTCTGGCCGGTAACGCGGGCGAGGAAGTCGCCACCGAGGTCGTCGTCGGCGGCATCTTGAACGGTCAGATCGACACCAACATCTTGGGGCCGACGGCGGTGTCCTCGGTGCTCAACGGTCTGACGTTCGGGGGCATCGGCGCCGGCAGGGACGCCCTCACCGGCAGCGGGGGACGCGGCGGCGACGGGGTTCCGCCGCGCACGTCGAGCACCCCACCCCCGGCCACGACCCCGGCTGCGCCCCCGGACACGGTCGCCGACGCCGACCCGGTGCCGGCCTATGAACCGCCACCACCGGCATACGAGCAGCAACCACCGGCGTATGCCGAGGTTGACCCCGGCGCGGGCACGGGTGCCGGAGCAGGAGTTGCCGGCGGTGCTGGCACCGGCGGCACCGGCGGCACGGGCGGTGCGGGCACGGGCACGGCTCCCGGCGCGGGCACAGGTGCGGCCGCCAGCACGGGCACGGGTGCGGCCGCCGGTACGGGCGTGGCCCTGCCGGGTGCGGGCGGCCCCGGTGCCGCGGGCTCCACCGGCGCAAGTGTTCCACCGACTTCGGGCACCCCGGGCACCCGCACCGATCCGCAAACCACCGTTGACCCCCAGTCGATCCCCCAGACCGGCGGTGACCCGCAGTCGATCCCGCACACAAGCGTTGACCCACAATCGGTCCCCCGGACCGCCGTTGACCCGCAGACCGTTTCGCAGACCGGTGGTAGCCCGCAGTCGGGCCTGCCGGCTGGCCCGCAGACCGACGTCAGCGCACAGCCGGGCGCTGACGCGCACTCGGGCGTTGACGCGCAGTCAGGCCCGCAGACCGGCGTTGGCCCGCAGTCGGGCGCGCACTCCGGCGCCAGCCCACAGTCCGGTGCCAGTTCGCAGTCTGGCCCCCACGCTGGCGTCGGCTCACAGTCGGGTCCGCAATCTGGCCCGCAGACCGGCGTTGGCTCGCATTCGGGCGTGCAGTCGGGTACGCAGTCCGACGTCGGCTCGCAATCGGACGCGCATGCTGGTGTCAGTCCGCAGTCGGGTTCGGAGGTTGGTCGTCGGGCTGACTCCGAGTCGGCCGTGATCTCGGGGTCGGCCGTGATGTCGGGGCCGGCGCCGGTGTCGGGTCTGCCTGGTGCGCCTGACGGTGTCGCGGGTGCTGCCGAAGTAGTGCGGCTGCCGGGGGCGGTGGAATCCTCGCCCCCGTCGTCCTCGTCTTCGTCCCCGTCGTCCTCGCCCTCGGTCTCGTCGTCGCTTTCGTCGGTGCGGGCGCGTGGGGGTGCGCCGTCGCGCGGGGGTGTGCCGGGGTGGTCGGCCGGGTTGTTGGACGCGTTGGTGGTGCGGGCGGGTAGTTCTGGTGCGTTGGCGGATACGAGTGCGGGGCGGTTGTGGGGTGTCCTGGCTCGGGTGCGGGGTGAGCGCGGTGGTGTCGCCGTTGGGCGGGGTTCTGATGTGTCGTCGGTGGTCGCGGGTCAGTTGGGCGGCGGGTGGCGTGGTGGTTCTTTGGGTGATTTGGAGCGGTTGCGTCCGGGTTCGGTGACGGCTGTCTGGACGCAGAAGAAGCTGAAGAACGGGCGTGTGCAGGTCGATTTTGTCCTGGTGGAGCGCCTGGAGGATGGCCGGTTCGTGCAGGTCGAGACGGTGCGGAAGAAGGCGCCGGTTCGGACGGAGTTCGATCTGGCGGGTTGGCGTGGGTCTGGTGACCCGCCGGCGGTGTTCTCCACGAAGTTCGTGGTTTTCACCGATGCCAATGAGTTGGGTCAGCTTCCGATCCGCCCGGTGGGTGACGTGTCCCCGGTGGTGATGCCGGCCGGGACCAGAGTGACGCCGGGGTCGGTGGCCGCACCGGTGACAAATGTGCCGGTGGCGGGTGTGCCGGGGCAGCGTCAGGCAGTTCCCGGGGTGGTCGGCCAGATGGCGGCGGGTCGGGGCGCCGGGGGGACCAGGACCCAGCCGCCTCGCAGCGTCCACCAGCCCGATCCACAGCGGTCCGGTACGCAGCAGGCTGGTTCGCGTCGGGGTGAGGTGCGGGGGGCCGACGCGCGGGTGCGTAGTGGGTTTGGGCAGTTGCCGTATGCGCGGGGTCCGCACCCGATGGATCTGCGGGCGGCGTCTGGTGAGCGGCGGGTGGGTCACGCGTCGGGTGATGCGATGTTCGCCAGTTGGATTCACGGTAATCCGTCGGACTCCGAGGCCCGGAAGACGTATCCGTGGTTGGCGGAGGTGAATCCACGCAACGTGTGGTGGCGGCCGGGTCGGAAGGTCGCTCAGGTTTTCGAGACGAACTGTGTGGTTGCGGCGATCGCGACGGACATGTCGTTGCGGACGGGGTTCGGGCACAAGGCCAGTGGCACGACCGCGTTGCCGCTGGGTGATTTGATCAATTATCAGCGTCAGCAGCTCGGGCTTGCCGATGACGCGGAGGCGGTCAGGTATCGCGTCAAGGACATCCGGTCGGTCCGGGAGGCGATCAAGAGTGCCGCTGTTCCGGCTAAGCAGCCGGGGTCGCGTCGGTGGCAGGGGCCACGGGGTCTGGTGGTGGTGCAGACCCCTTCGGATGCCACCGCGCACGTGTTCAACGTGGTCCGGCGGTCCGACGGCACGGTGTATTTCCTGGACGGGCAGACGGGTCGGGCGGCCCGTCTGCCCAAGGGGGAGTACACGATCGATTTCCTGCCGCTGACCCCCGACATCCCGCAGCCGAGGGGTTCGGCTCGTGTTCTGGACCTGCGGCGGCGGACCCAGTTCGTGGACGACATCCAGGCGACCACGAACAGCCTCGTGCAGCCCTGGCTCGATGCTCGGGTCAACAATCCGTTCGATCCGATCAGGAACCCGTTCCTGCGCCAGCAGGTCGAATCAGCACGCGACGCCGTGGCGGCGGTCAACGCCCTGGACCCGACCGCGGACAACGCGCTCTGGTGGGCACAACTCGACAACGCACGCGAGAAGTTGGCGTCGTTCCGCGACGCCGTGGACGGCGCCGGCCCAACGCCACGGTCGGACGCGACGTTGAACGAGGTCATCGCACGGGTCGATGACGCCCTTGCCACCGCGACCAGCGACCACGGCTCTTTCGCGCACGTCAGCGCCGAGGACCACAACGGTCTGCGGGTTGGTGGGGTGTCGTCATCGTCGTCGGCGCTGACCAGCTTGCAGGAGGCGGTCGGGCTGGCGAACCCCCCGACGTCGGGTGCCTCGGGCACCCGGTTGGCGGAGTGGATTTCAAGGGCCGAGAAGTTGCCCGCAGACGCAACTGACTCGTTGCCGGGCGATTGTGTACCGCGGGCCTGGGGTGCGTTCACCGCACTGCACGGACGGGCCGCGAACCAGACCGTGGACAACAGCGTGATGCGGGACCCGAACGCCACCGACCTGGTCCGCGCCCTCGGAGGAGACCTGGAACCGGTAGGGCATCTTCCGCAACTATCCGAACGCCTCCTCACGGGCATCAAGGCGGCACCGTCCCACACGATGGTGTTGGTATCAGCGCAGCCACCCAACCAACCCCGCCACCTCTTCTGGCTCTACGCCGACACCGACAGCGCCGGGCAGATGACTCCACGCTGGATCGACACCCAACACCCGGGCCAGTTCCGCAAGGCCGCCTCACCAACCGACCGATGGTCGGACATGCTCGCCCTCCCCGACACCACAGTCCTGGTCCTCGACCACACCGGTCACCCCGCCACCATCCACGATCTGCTTCCCGCAGCGGCCCCGACAGACCCCGAGCCCAACCTGGACGCCACCCGCAGCACCCAAGCGGTCCTCGATCCATCAACAACCACCCGGCACGGCATGTCGGGCCGGCGACCCAGCACCCGCAGACCCTCCGCCGACCCCGCGGTGATAGCCATCGGCACGCCCCCGGCGGCAGTTCATGCGCATATAGACCGCTGGGTGGCCAGCCGTGACGTTCCGAGCGACCTGAGGGATCACCTCCGCGACGCCGCCGTTTCGCTGTACAACTGGACGTCGCTTGACGGTGGCAACGTTGCCAATCTGGACATCCTGATCGGCCTGCTCGATCAACCCGAACTCCTCTCTCTCATCCACTCCAGTGAAGCGCTTATCGGCTTTTGGCTCAACAAGCCAAGAACATTGGAAACCGTTTTCTGGAAGATGCCCAACATCTTCAACAAGCTAGTCTCGGATAGCCCGGATACTACGAATCCCGACATGACCCGGACCGTCCACACCGTGGCGGGGTCTCTCGACTACCTCGCCACGAGGTACCCTCGCCATCTCGACAAGATCGAGAGGGATCCCCGACTTCGGCACACGCTCGTCAACGAGCACACCCTCCTGGCCCTGGAGAAGCTAGGCGACCATCTGGATCTGCTGATGACGCCACACGAAAAAAGTCCGCTAACGCGGAGGCTGATGGGCCTGACACCGCATGTCGCGCAACATATCGCGGCTCATCCAGACCCTGTGCGGGCGCTCGATAAGATAAATTGCGCGATGGGTGTGAGCGAGGAACTTTTCGTCAGCAGTCACGCAGAACAACAGGTCGATCTCATCTTCGAGAATGACATGCGCGTTCTTGACGTGCTGGGCCGCAACCCGGCTGCCACGCGGCCCGCCGTTCGCGTGCCGGGCATGCTGAAGGCGATCCTCCGGGATGAAAAGGTCGCGGAGATCCTCAACACCCATCCAGATTTCGCGGACACCCTCATCGACAGCCCCGAACTGGGCGCCCGACTGGCAGCGTCGACTGCGCTTCTGCGCGCTGCAGCGAAGAACCCAGCGGTGACATCCTGGCTCTCCCAGGACCCCACGAAATTCGACTCTACATCAGACGCGGATCTGCTGAACGAGTTGCAGACCATCGACGTTCCCCCGCCGGCATCGGAGAAGTCCTACGGCAGTATAAAGAGCCCCGCACTACGCCAGGCGGTCATGGCTGACTCCGCGTCTCCGACCAGCAAGAGGTTGATATTCAAGCTGCTGGACAAGAACAACCCAGCCTTGAAGGAGATATTGGACAGGGATCCCGATCTGCTGGCGCATCCGCATGAATACCGAAGACTGCTGCTAGACGATGATCTCATCAAGCGACTCATTGCGGACCGACGACTTCAAGAAACGCCGGGGCTGCTTCGCATCGTCATGCTGAATGACATTATGATTGAAGCTTTCGGAGACCTGGGACAGCCGGACGAGACACCTGCAGCTGCCAGAGCAAGAGCCGACCGGAGTGCGACGCTCACCGATGTTCTCGATCCCACGCGGAACCCCGATGGTCATGTTCTAGCGGAGAGGGCGCTACGCCTGAGCAGCGCCGCCCGCGCTATGTTCGCCCGAGGCGACCTTCGGACAGCAGAACTGATCTTCCGAAACCCCGCCCTCCTCGAGGCCATCCAGCAGGACGACCGCCTACTGAATATTGATATGACATTCAGCCGTTTCATGGTTGAGGTCCTTCTCATCCGAGATGAGAAGTTCTTGGATGACGCAGTCCAGAACATCGAAGGTATACAGGACCTCATCCTCCATCACGACGGCGCCCGCGCGGCGTTTTTTGACGCCGCACAGCCGTCGAGATTGTCCGGAACATTGGCCCGACACCCCCGGGAAGCCGCCCTGCTCGCCGGACTCCCGACCGGCTCGCTGGGCAGGGGGCATTGGGAAGCAATTCTGAGCAACGAATCTTTCTTCGGTTATCTCGCGGCGGGCGAGGGCATGAAACTGGCCCAGGTGCTGGCGTCAGATCCCGAGTTGTTGCGGGACCTCGTCAGCCGGCCACTTCCACAGAGCCTGAAAGAATTTGAAGCGTTGTTCGACGGGAAATTGAGCTCTGGCGCGGCTTCCTCGACCGGCATGGACCAGCACCCTCTGCTGCGGATGGCAATCAATGACCTAGGGCCGCAGGAACTGACGCCGGAAGGAGTACCGGTAGATCCCGAACAGCTGGAAGAGGCCGTCATCTTCTTTATCGAAGATGACGATGATGCGGCCCGACAGATGTTGGAACCTGAGTTTGCGGACGAGTGGATGGACGTGCGTCGTCGGGCACGGAGCGATGCCCAACTGCTCGCAGCGATGAGGCGCAGCCCAGGCTTGGCGTTGGCCCTGATGAAGTCGACCGAACTGGTGGACCTGCTGCTCGACAGGCCGGCGTTACGCAATCTGCTCGACGACCCCACTCAGGCGGGTATTGTCATCGCCGCGATGCTGCAGACACCGGATCTGTTCACCGCCATGCAGGACGATTACCGATTTTTCGATGCATATATCTCAAGTGAGACTCTCCGCCAATCGACAGTGGAAACTCCATCTCTTGCCGAAGAGCTTTCAGTCAACCCCGCGTTCGCCACTCTACAGGAGCTGCACCCGCACGAAGTAAGCAGTATGGGTACGATCGCGAACGTACTGGCACGACGCAGCCCGGCGTTGACGAATGCCTGCATCCGCGACGTCGGGGGCGCGCTGGATGCCCTGCGCCAGCCTGATTTCGCTCCGGCTCTGTTCAATCAGGATGAATCGGTTCGGGCGGCTATATTCAGTCGCCCTCCATTGCTGAGATTTCTGTCTCGCAATCCTCAGATGATCCCCCGCCTCGCAGCGCTTCCCGAACTGGCAACGGTTCTACAGGGTCACCCGTACGAGCTTACCGACGACCAGTATGAAGACCTGTTCGAGGGTCCGTTGTGGGAGCAGCTGGCCGCGTATCCTGAGATGGTTCCTTCAGTGTTCTCTTCTGACGAGACGCTCCGTACGGCGATAGCCGCACCGATTGTTGTCTGGGCCATGGCCGAGGTACCGGGTGTCACGGATCTGCTACGGGAGAACAAGGGATTTCGATCGCTGATCCAGGCGCAGCCTCAGGTTGCCGATTACCTGCGACAGAGTGCGACCGACCTGGCCCCGGCGCTGCGCGAGTTGCCTGACCTGATGGCGTTCATGGCGCAGGGGCCGGAAAACAGCCTTCTGATCCACGAGAATCCACATCTGGTGCCGGCATTCCGCGCCAACCGTGGTCTGGTGGCGGAGTTCGCCACGGATGGGGTGTTGCGGGCGGCATTGGTGGACAACCCCGGGTTGGCCGGGGCGTTGGGGTCGCGTGGGCTGCGCCAGTTGCGTGGCCGACCGCGTCTGCTGCGCGTCCTGGCCGAGTCCGGGTCCGGGACGGTCGTGGATGCGCAGGCATGGCGAGGTCTTCTGCGTAACCTGCGGATGCTTCATCTTCTGGATGCGCAGGCGGATTTCGCTGCGTTGTTCATGACCAGCCCGGACCTTGTGGCGTTGTACCACGACGACCCCGACCATTTCGTGGATTCGGCTGAACGGTTGATCGGGGCGGGCCGGTCGGGGTCCTCACTGACCGCGGACGTCTTCCCACCGAAGCCCCAGTCGGGCGCCGCCCCGATTGCCCTGCAGTCCCGTCCGGTCCAGCAACCGGAGCCGGTGGCCGACTCGGTGCCCGCGGTGACGTCTGACGTGGTCTCGGGGCGGGCGCCGGAGCGACAGCAGGCCGCCAGTGCAACGGCGGTCGCGGTGAACGAGTCCGTTGAGGTGCGGGAGCTGTTGCGGACTCCTGGCCGCGGCGAGGTGGTGCAGGCGATGGTCGCCCACCCGGACCTGTTGCCGTTGTTGCTCGCCACGCCCGATGTGGCTGCCTACCTGACCGACCACCCGAGTCAGCTCGACAGGTACCTGTTCGCAGAGTTCCTCCGGCAACGGGAAGCGTCCCGGCCGTGGGAGCGCGCCGTCTTCGATGAGGACTTCGCCGCCTTCCTGGACGCCCGCGGCATCGCCCCAAGCGACCCGACGTTGCGCGCCGAGATGGTGAAGGGCGCCCGGATCACCTGGTCGCGGGCACGGGCGGCGTGGACCGCGCAACGGGCGCAGGCTCAGGCGGATCGGCGTGACCGCTTCGCCCGCCTCGACCCGGTCGCTGCGGAGACGTGGGTGATGAGCGGGCGCGTGCGTTACGGCGGTGTGGTCACCGCCGATGCGTTCAGCCCCGAGGAGGTGCGCGTCCTGGAGCGGGTTGCTATCGGTGAGGCGGTCCGCGAGAGAGCACTCGCCCTGCACCGTCCCCTGCACGCCCACCTCAACAACGGGGGCGGGGTGTCGTTCACCTATCTGGTCACCGAGGACGGCAAGGTCGACGTCTTGGTCTACGCCAAGAGCGAAAGCCGACAGGGCAACGCCTACCAGTGGCTCGGCGCCGGGCGCGACTACCGGGACGGGGCCCTCGACATCGCGGCCGTCGCCACCGACCAGGCCTTCATCGCGTCCCGCGACCGCGTGGCGAGACGCGCCACTATCGCCACCGGCGCCGGTGAATCGCAGACCTCCGACCGGGCAACGGTCCGTCCCGGGCCTGACGTGGTCGACACCGACGAGGCCCTGCGCACCGCGATCCGGGACCACTACCAGGCCGAGGAGGAACTCAGCACCCTCGCCACCGCGACCTCGGCGTCCGCACCAGCCGCTCCGGCAAGCAGCAGTAAGAAGAAAAAGAAGAAGAAAGCCACCACGACCACGCAGCCCCCCACCCCCCAGGCCACGCAGCCCACTTCGCTCGACTTGGCCCGCGACAAGGTCAGGCAGACACGACAGCGCCTCACGAACCATGGGGTGGTCCCCACCGGTCACGGGTTGAACGATTCAACGACGATCGTCGACGACGAAGCCGCACGCACCCGGTTTCCTTGGCTGACGACGGTGAACCGCGCGGGCTCCGCCACGAACTGCGTACTCGCCGCGATGACATCAGACATGAGCTACGCCGGATCCGAGATCCTTGCGGCGCCGCGGGATGACGCACAACCAGAATCGCACCTCCTGAACTATCAACGGCAGCGGTTGGGGCTGGCCGACACCGACAACCCTCCGGTGTTCCGCACCACTGACGCCTCGATTCGTGACGCCTTGGCCGGCGCTCCCGTGGGTGAACGAGGAATCGTGCTGGTCCGGGCAACCACGGGCGGGTCGCGGACGGCGCACGCCTTCAACGTGATACGCGACGCCTCCGGGGTCGTCTTCCTCGACGGGCAACACGGCGGGCTGGCCCGAGTTCCAGAGCAGTACGACGAGTGGCTGTTCCTGCCGATGACCCGCAACATCCCCACACCGGCGACCGCGGAGCTCGTTCCTGCGCACGAGTTGAGTGGCACAGCAGCCGGCCTTGACAGCCCGCCGACCAGGGCGAAGGCGGACCTCGCCGACCTGCCGCCCGAGGTGTCGGCCGAGCTCGACGCGTTCGCCGCCCAGTGGGCCTGGGAGACGGCGCTTCGTGCCGAGACCGGCGAGGCGCCGCCGCCCGTCGAGGTCGAGCCGGCGTACCCAACAGGGGTTTCGACCGAGCGGTCTGAGACGCGACGGTCGGCGCGGCAGCTCGCCCAGGGCAGGGTCGCGGCGCGCCGCACCGTGGCGGCCCTCACCACGCTGCGGGACACGCACCTTGAGACGCTACGCCGGACCGGGCTGGTCGGTCCGGCGGGCGAGGCTCGAACCGGCGGTACGGCAAACCGTCCGTCGTCGGCCTCCCCGACCGATCCCCGTGCCGGAGCTGCGCAGGGCTGGGAGGTGATGCGGTCGGCGGCCACCACGATGTTCGTCGCCGACGGATCACCACAACGGCCGGCACTACCCCGGTTGGCCGAGTGGCTCGCCGCAAACGAGCCCCCGCCCGGGGCGCCACCGCTCTCGACCGCGGACACCGTCGTGGCGATGCTCGCCGTCTACCTGGTGCGGTGGGGGCACCTGCCGAATGGCCGCCTGCCGGACAGCTTCCGGCGCAACCCAGATCCGTCCGCGTTGGCATCCGCCCTGGGCGGCGAGTTCACCCCGATGGGCGACGCCCGGCTGGCCTTTGCGGCGGTCCGCCGTACGCCGGGGTCCATGGCGGTGATCCACGTGCCAGGAGACCCGGATCGGGTGTTCGGGCTACTCGCGGATGACCGGTCCGGCACGGTCCTCCCCCGCTACATCGATCTGGGTACGGCGAACTCGATGGACCGGGTGGCCCGGGAGCCCGGTGATGCGGTGTCCGACGAGTGGAGTCGGGCGATGGAGACCCCGGGTGCCCGGCTACTGCTGCTGGGCGCGGATGGGCGGCCCAGCACGGTGAGCGCCCTGCTCGCCAGCCCGGAGAGAGTCCCGCCGCGGCGGAGCACGCCCGGCGGCGACGGGATCGCGCACGATCGGGACCGGACGGTGGAGGCGCTGCTCGACCCCAGCCGTACGAGCCGGAGACCGGGGGCTCTTGCGTCGCGCTCGAATGCGCCGGCCACCCGGACCCCACCACGCCCGGGACTGCCCGCCCATGCGCTCCCCGCCGAGCAACCAGCGTTCGGACGGCCGATCCCGTCCGTTCCGAGGCCTCCTGCGGTCCCGGCGGCTGACGCCGGTTCGGCCCAGACGACGTCCGGCGACACGTCCGGAGCGGACGACTCGGCTAAGTCGTCGTCCGGTCCGGAGCCGATCTGGAGCACCGTCAGCGAGGCCGACCGGGAGGTGGCGGACGAGGTTCGGGCTGTTCTGGCGCAGACGCCCGAGCTGCTGAACGTTCCGGCCACCCCGCTTGACCCCGAAGGCTGGGCCGGTCGTGCGGTCGACGTCACCCGGCAGACGCTGGTCGCACGTGGCGTGCCCGTCAGCGAAACCGATCCGTTGCTGCTGGCCCTGCGTGCCGCGCCGGAATCGTTCCTCAACACCCGTCGCCGCTTCGACATCAAACTGCCGAAGCGCCACTGGTGGGAGAAGACCCGGGTCCGACACGTCGAGGTCGAGCTGGTACCCAGGCCAACATCGACGGACCCGGTGCTGGTGGATGACGGTGCCAGGGCGGCTCGGTTCACGCGGGAGCGGGTCGCTACCGCGCGCGGTCGTGGTCCGCGATCGCGTGGGCTCTGGCAGGTCATCGTGCCGGCCGAGGTCGCCGGTGTCCCGGTGACCGCAACCCTGGGAGTAGCCGACGCCCGACCCGCCCAGTCCTCCGGCAATTCGGCCACAGTGATCGACTACACCCTGGCCTACGGCGATCCCGCATCGCATCTGGTGGGTGCCGAGCTCGAATTGCGCTTTCGGCTGGACGGTGAGACGGAGCAGACAAAGACGCCGCTCGGCCGACATTGGTTCCGGATCAACGAGCGGCACGCGCGGATGACACTCGCCGACCCGAGCTCGACGCCGCATTCCCTGGATGAGAGTGGGCGCGCGCTGTGGCCGGAGAGCCGGATCGTGCTTGACGTCCAGGGTACGGCCGACCGCGCCGCAGAGAGTCTGTTGGGCGACATACCGGTGGCGGAGCCGGGTAGTCGGCGCCTGCAACGCCTTCGCGACCAGTGGTCGTCGAGGTTCTCGCTAAGGAGCCTCTTCACCGGCACCCGGGCCCCTACCGTGCTGCCCAGCAAGTCCTGGATCGGCCTGCCGAGCGCGGTGGGCGGCCTGATGGTGAAGGAGCTTCGGCCGGTCGCGGTGCAGGAGGTCGGCAGGCCGAATCAGAATTTCCGCGCCCGACGACAATCGATTTCCACCATCGGCTCCAGCCAGAGCATCAGCTCCACCACCGGCTTCCGGGCACAGCTCAGCACCGGTACCGGCCTCCCGTACGCGCGGTTGAGCGCCGGACCTGTCTACATGCGAACCAGCACCACCAGCACGAGCTACGCACTGTCCGCCAACACCCGGGTGGCCCAGGAATTGCGTGCTCCGACCGTCGTGGTCTGGACGACGTACGAGATGACCGTCGCTCGGGCGGCGTACGTCGGCCGCCGACGCTATTGGCTCAAGCGACCGCGGACGGCCAGCACCGAGGTGGTGCGGCTCAGAGTGCTCGAGGAGGTACCGGAAGGGCTCTACCACGCCGCAACCTCTCCGGTTCCCTCCCGCTCATCGATGGTGGGCCCTGGATCGGCGACGTCGCCGGAGCCTGCCCGTACGGACAGCTCCACGACGCCGCTTTCTCCCCCACCGCCGGCACAGGATCATCCGGTGATGCCCGGACCACCGGGCGTGCGCAAGCCAGATCAGGTTCCCGCGCTCGAGCGTCGGCCGGACCAACTCCTGGTGGATCGGGTGGGAAATCTGGTGGTACGGGGGGAGCACCGGCACCTGCCCAGCTACATGTGGCAGGGCGGTCGGCTACGCGTCGACTCCGAGCCGCTCGGCGCGGAGCTGCTCGCCGAGCGGATCGCGGCGGAGATATCGCGGGTCCTCGCCCTGCCGGAGAACGCCAAGTACCGGGACTTCCTGCCGAACTGGGATGCGGACAGGACGAAGCGGGCATGGATCGATCGCGTGCTGCAGGCGATGGTCAATCAGGAGAGTCTCACTGTGCAGGCCGGGCCGACGGCGCTGAGAGCGGACTTCATCTCACTGACCTCCGGCGAGCTGGCGTTCAACCTGGAGATGCCGGGCACCGACCGCCGCCACGTCCTGACGGTGGTGGTGCGCGCGCGTCGGGCCAATCCGGATACCGGGCCGGAGCATCTCGGCACTCGGGACGAGCGCCGACGCGTCAAGCGTCCGCCGACCAGTCGGGCATCGACGACCCCGTCGGAAGCCCGCATCGAGGAGGTACCGGAGGAGGACGCGGGGCGACAGGAGGTGCCCGGATCGTTGGCCGCGGAGAGCCAGGCGACCTCGTCCGGCGCGCAGCCCGCGAGTTCGACGGCCGCCCCGTTGCCGCTGGTCCCGAGACGCCAGCGGCGGGCCAGGACGACCTTCTCGGGGGTCAGCAGAGGAGTCTCCACGAGTTACGAATTCCACGTCAACGCCCGGGGTGCCCGTTTGGCGCACTTCACTGCTCGGCTGCGTCACCAGCGTCAGCGCGCTACCACGGTCTCCACGGGGGCGGAGGTGATCTGGCTGAGTTTCGACCACGGCATCCAGGAGCTCTTCCACGACGAGCAGGTCGTCACCATGGAGCTGTTCGTGCTCGACCACGCGGTGGGGACCCGGAACATGTCCCGTCGGTTGCTCGACAGCACGCCCACCGCTGAGCCGATGCCGGTCGGCGGGCAGATCGAGTTCCGGCACGACTTCGTGTTCGGAGTCGCTCGGGACCGGACGTTCACCGCTGACCAGGAGCAGCTGTCCCACTCGGTCATGCTGGCACAGCCGACGGTCAGCCCTCCGGTCCCACTCGGTGCCGAGCGGCGCGGCACCCTGGACCTCGGCCTGCCGACCGAGGGACAGAAGGTCACCGACTGGAGCTATGTCTCCTACGTGGAGGGCGGCGAGCAGCTGACCACCGCCATCGCGGAGGCGATCACCGACGCCCGTAGGCAGATGGTTGAGGCTGGCGCGTACGGTCGCGGCACACGGGTCGGGGTGCTCACACCAGGATCCGACTCCGCCCTCGAACTCAACCGGATCGGCAGACCGAACTGGCTGGCCAGCATGCTGCCGGCCATGTCGGAACAGCCGCTCGCGCTGGTCAACCTCGGCGAGATCATCGGAAGTCCGTCGATCTACGGCACGGTGTTCGTCCAAGCGATCGTGGATGAGAGCCGCACGGGACCGCACGACGTGTTCAGTGACGGTGGTGAACAGAGCTGGACCAGCATCGCCTCCGTCAACGGCTCACGGAGCACCGGTCGTCAGCTCGTCCTCGGAGCGGGACTCGGCTGGGACGGGGCGGTCGGCGACTCCGCCTCAATGGCGGGGCTGCTTCAGCACCGGCGAGCGTACGGGCACAGCCGAAGCAAGGCGGTCGAGTTGACCGGGGCCGTGGAGCTCAACGACACCTGGGACCCGGGTCGCGGCCTGGCCACGCCGGTGGTGGCCAGGGTCCGGTTCGTGGTGCAGGCGGTCCTGGTAAATCCGCAGGTTGTCGGCGCTAGCAAGCTCTACTCGGCCCGCAGGATAGTGAACGGGGGCACGGCGTTCGGCACGATCCACGCCGACCACGCGCGGTTCAGCGGGGTGCTCGACGAGGCGCGCCCGCCGACCGACAACGAGCCGGCGCTCGACCCGCCGCGGATGTTCGCCGTCGAGCCGAGGGAGCCGCTCAGCGCCCCACACGGATCGATCGGCCGAGCGGCGGACGGGGAGATCGCGCTGCCTGTTCCCCCGGAGTACGTCGGGACCGGTCAACTGCTCAACCTGCCGTCTCTCGGCAACCAGATGATCGAGTGGCTGCGCGGGATTCGTCTCCCGGGGAGCATCGGCGAGGGCCGGCGACTGATCGACGACGGCGAGGACGGGCTGGCGAACACGGTCGTCGTGCTGACGAACACCAGTGCCTCGCACCTCAAGGGGATGCTGAGCAAGGGCACCGAGTCGATCCTGCTCACCTACCGTGGGCCGGCAGGAAACGACCACGTCCAGTTGGTTGTCCAGGTCGTCGCGCAGGACAGCACCGGCAGGGCCACCACACCGACGATCCATCGGGTTCACGCCGGCACGAAGAACCTCGAGATGGACATGATGGGGGCGAGCGCGAAGACCGACACGACCGCTGTCTCCCGCACCGCCTACAACGTTGCCAGTCTGCAGCCTGGTGGCTCCGGTGGGGCGAACGACGCCACCTCGGCGGCTGGTGAACTGGCCTTGTTCCTCGGTACGTCCCGCAGCACCAGCCAGTTCGACACGGCCGCGGACACCAGCCTGAACATCATCGAGGAATCCGGCTCGGAAGCCCAGGTGCGGCAGCGAGTAACGATCATCGCGCAGGCCTTCCACCAGGGGCGAGAGCTCGCCGACCCGCTGAGAGTCGAACACGATCTCTGGACATCGCTGCGCGCCAACCACCTACCGACGTCATCGGTTGAACCTGGCCCTCCGCCCCCGGCCGACCCGACCGTCCGAGTCCTGGACAGCACACCAAACCCTGACCAGGCACTCCAGTGGCAGATCGGCAGGTGGGGGGAGTCGACTCCGCTCACGCCGATGCCGGATCACTATCAGGTGGTGAACTTCCGGGGCGCGCAGCCGATCCAGTCCGCCGCGGTTCTGGCGCTGCGACGAGCGGGTGCCCCGGGGGAGGTGACCAGGTTGGGCAGTCGGGCCGCCCACCAGCTCACCACCGCCCTCTCACCGTCGCTGCTGTGGGGCCTGTCTCCGAAGCGACTGGCCCATGCTCCGATCCCCATTCCGGTCGAGGGCGGCGGATCGAGCATGACGGTGACGCTGTACAGCAGGGCACGATCGGTCAGGCTGGCGGCGGTGCTGCCGCAGATGTACCGCGATGGGCACCGCTATGAGACGAAGCTGAGTGGTGTCAACTCTGGGATCGGCGCAACCGACTCCGGTGCCGTGGCAGGTCTCGGCACCCAACAAGTGAACGCTCCGGCCGACGCTGGCCCCACCCCGTCCACCGGCGGTGAGCCTTCGGGGAACCCGGCCCTGCGGCCCGAGTTCTGGGGCGGCACCGACGGGCGCAACCCCGACTCCTTCCAGGGGGGCGCCGGAGCCACCTACTGGGGTGGCTCACCGGCCACGGACAGCAGCGGGGCGTGGCACGGAGGCTTCACCTCCCACGCGTTGGTGTCGCTCCGAGGGCCGGTCGCGTTGACCTGGGTGTCGGAAGAGGTCCTGGTGGTGGCGGAGGTGCCGCACGCGCTAGGCACCCGGCGCGCAGCGGTGACGGTCAAGATTCCCGAATCGCTGAAGGTCTGGATGGCCCTGTCGGACGCGGCCGAGATCCTCGGACTCACCACGAACCCCGCGGCGATGAGCAAGCTGGACGAGGTCAACTCCGCCGCGCTCGCCTTGGAGGCGGCGTTCGGGACCTGGCAGGAGGCCGCCCGCAACCTGGAGCGGGAGCGGCTCGATCCGGAGGTGCGACGACGACGGGACGGCTCCTATCCCCCGGCTCCCGCACCCAAGTGGCCGACGCAAGACGAGATCGAGGAGGACGCGAAGACCCATGCGGCGGCGGCCACCTACCTGAAGGCTCAGCAGGATTGGAACGAACGAAAGCGCGAACTGGACGCCAAGGTCGCTGCTCTCAACAGCATCGCCGGGCAGGGGACGTCGTCAGCCCCGCCGGACGAGACAGATTCGGACGCGAGCCAGGACTCGGTGATCGAGCCCGACGCGGCACCGCCCCTCGAGCGCGACGCGGCGCCACCCGTTGGGCCCGACGCCGCGCCACCCGTCGGGCCCGACGCGGCGCCACCCGTTGGGCCCGACGCGGCGCCACCCGTTGGGCCCGACGCGGCGCTACCGCTCGAGCCCGACGCGACGCCCTCGCCGGTCGATCCGGAGCGGGTGCACGCTGGCGGCGCTCCCCTCGACTCGGCTCCGGGTGGCGAGCAGATCCCCACCCGACAGCCGGTGGACGCGGCTACAGCCCTTAGCCTCGCCTTCCGCATGACCCTGTCCGAGGAAGCGCCCCGCACGTCGATCGACCGACTTCACAAATGGATCAACGCGGTCGAGCCGCCGTCCCCGAAGGCGGCGACCGGGTCCGACGCCACGTCGTCGGACTTGCCCGCACATGACTGCCTGATCCGCGCCGCCGGGGCGTTCTCGGCCCTGCACGGGCGCTCGTCGAACAGTCCGACGACCGACGACTTCCGCCGAGCGCTCGACCTGCCTGACCTGGTGACGGCGTTGGGTGGAACACTGCAACCCACCGGCCGGGTATCACCGCAAGATCTGTGGCAGGCCCTGACGAACACCCCGAACGCCATGGTTCTGGTGCGTGTGCACAACGACACCGAGCACCACGTGTACTGGTTGGTCGCCGACAACCGGAGCGGAACCACCGTCGTACGCGTGGTCGACACTCAGGTGCCCGGCAGGTTCGAGGACCCGGTGCGGCTCGGCGACCTGGCGGCGCAACTGGCCCATCCCGGTACCGAGTTGCTCGTGCTCGACGGCGACGGGCGGCCGACCACGGTGCAGGCACTGCTCCCGGTGGCGGAAGCCACCGTTCCTGCCCCGCACCCACCCGCCGCGGGCAGACCATCCGTCGCGCGGTCGCCGGAGTTGTACGGGCTGTCGTCGGCGTCCCCGTCGATCCGCGGTCTCGGTGGCGCGCCCGCCCGACGGCGCTCCGACCCGATGGTTCCGTCCGCCCCCTTCCCGGCGCTCAGCCCACCGCGTGATGAGCGGACGACGCCGCCGTCACACAGGTCACTGTCACCGGAGCGAGGGACGCCGACAGTGACCGAGGCGGACGTGCCGGAGCCTGTCCCCGTGGCTCCCGTGCCCTCCTCGACCGCGCTGCTGGGCAGCGACTCCTCGGCTCAGGAACGACGTAACGGCCCAGCTGGCCGGGCGCCGACGCCCGGTCGCAGGGGTGGCGACCCGCGGCGGGAGGCACGGGACCTGGCCCGTTCCAGCCTGGGCACGCTGCCGCACCGCCCGGACTCGGGAGGCTCGTTCGGTGATGGGACAGCCCCGTACGCCGGCCTGGGCTCGTTCTTCGGACCCCTGTCGGCGGCCAAGATGAGGTGAGGTCTCCGTTTCCGGCAGCCTGACCCGTGGTTCGGCCCTCGCCGAGCTGCACCGTCCATCCACGGAGCAGCTCGGCGAGCCGGCCCGGGGCCTCGATCGGCTGCGAGACCGCCCAGCGGACCTACGCGCTCGCGTCCCGGACGCAGGAGAGGGGCGATCGGCAGATCCGGCGCATCGATCGGTGAACCGTCCGCTCACGCGCCACGTCGTGCAGGGGTGAACGGCATCGACCCAGGAAGGACGACGATGCGACCCCGGTCCCAGTCGAGCCTCGGCGTGCCCGATGGCGAACCCGCGACGCCGGTGGGCGACGCCGCGCCCCGAGCCACACCGCCCGCGACCACTCCGGCCGGTGCCCGTCGCGACCCGTCGCGTTCGGCCTGGCAGCTGCCCAGCCTGCCACCCTCCGTCGCGGAGGCACCCCCCGCGGCCACGCCTGCCGGGTCAGTGAGCGGGCCGGCCCCGACAGCCATCGGGGCGGCCACGGCCCAGTGGGGCTGGCGAGGACGGGCGAACCGGCTCAGCGGTGGTGCCCTGTCACTGCCGCCGACGCGGGAGGAGCTGGTCCACCGGGCAGCTCGGCGGCGCCTGCTGGTGCCGTTCACTCGCACCATGTCGGTCGTCGTGGCGAACCCCAAGGGCGGCGCGGCGAAGACACCCACCGCGCTCCTGGCCGCGGCGACCTTCGGCTTCCACCGGGGCGGCTACACCCTGGCCTGGGACAACAACGAGACGCGGGGCACCCTCGGAATGCGCGCCGAGCCGGCCGCTCACCAGCAGACTGTGATCGACCTGCTGCACCGCATCGACGACTTCCTCGCCACGACGGGGAGCGTCGGTCAGCTCGCCGCCTTCCTCCGACCGCAGAGCGCTCGCTTCGACGTGTTGGCCTCTGATGACGCGGCCGGCAGCATGGAAGTCATTGACGATGAGGCGTTCGGCAAGCTCTGGAGAGCGTTGAGCCGGTTCTACCGGCTGATCGTCATCGACACCGGCAACAACGTCCGGGCGGCGAACTGGCAGTCGGCAACGGCGGTGGCCGACTGCCTCGTCGTGCCTACCACGGTGCAGCGCGACGTGGCCGACAGCGGGCTCTGGATGCTGGATCACCTGATCCGCACCGGGCGCGCCGACCTGGCGCAGAACGCGGTCGCGGTCGTCTCGTGCGCCGAGCCGAAGCCGGACCCTGAGCTGCTCCAGGAGATCGTCGAGCGCTATCGGAAGGTTGTCCGCGACGTGGCAGTCATCCCCTACGACGGGCTGGTCCGGGCCGGCGGACGGATAGAGTACGACCAGCTCGCGGTGGAGACGCGCCGGGCCTGGCTGATGGCGTGCAGCTCGATCATCGACTCACTCGCTCTTGGGGACCAGGAATGAGGGGCCAGCGGTCGGCGGATGGCGCACGGCGGACGGCCTCGACGAAGCGTCGCATGGCCACCCGGGCGACCCGGTCGAGCCGCTCGTCGTCCGCGTCTGCGCTCGTCGCCACACGAAGCAGGATCAGCGCCGGCTCGCCGCGGTCGGTGTGCTCGACCCCGAGCACCTTGAACCCGCTGCCGGCACCGAACCACGGCTCGTCGCGGCCCTCGGCGAGCCGACCGTGTGTCGACCAGATCGTGAGGACCGGCCCGAGCCGGTCGAACCCGGGCTGGCCGGCGATGTATGGCGCGGATGTCGCGGTCAACCCCTCCGGCGCCACCAGCAACCGGCCCGGTAGCCAGCAGTCGTCGTCGTCAGGACGGCTGGCGGCGACGAGCACGCTGGGGCGGACGCGACGCATACCCGGTGGCGGTGTCTCACCAGCCGGAGCCGCGACCGGGAGATCCCGCACGGCCCCGGCCGGCACGAGTGGCCGCGGAGGCCCGCTCGACGATGCCGTGACCGCCCTCTCGATCGGTGCCGACACCGTCTGGGCGACCCGTGCCACCACGGGCTCAGTCGATGCCGGCTCACCCCCGGCGTCCACCGTCGGCCGCGACACTGGTGCCGGCGCTGGCCTGGGCTTCGCCACTGGCGTCGGCTCGGTCACTGGCGTCGGCTCCGGCGCTGCTGGCGTCGGCCGCGGCGCTGGCTGTGGCTCGGGCGCTGGCGTCGGCTCGGCCACTGGCGTCGGCTCGGCCACTGGCGTCGACTCCGCCACTGGCGTCGACTCCGCCACTGGCGTCGACTCCGCCACTGGCGTCGACTCCGCCACTGGCGTTGGCCGCGGTGCCGGCACCGGCTGCGGCTCCTGCACCGAGCGCGCCTTCGGCACCGCCACGTCCGTCATCGACTCCCTTGTGGTGGCCGACGCCGGGTGGGGCAGCTCAATCAGGTGGCCCGGCCCGACGACGGCCAGCAGCGGACCATACCGCTCGATCACCGGGGCCCACTGTGACGCGTCGAGCTCGGCCGGTGCCCGGGTCACCGCCACGCGAAGCATCGGAGTGAGATCGACCGGAAGCGCGCCGGCCAACATGTCCAGCACCGCCACCACCGCGGCCTGCTGCGCGACCGCTGCGGCGCCGAGCACCAGCAACGGATGACGAACATCGATCGGCAGTCGCCGCACGAGGTCCCGCTCGGGATCCGTACCGCCCGGTCGCAACCACACGCCGCAGCGGACCGTCTCAATCACCCAACGCTCGTCCACGCGCTGGACCCCGCTGGCCATCGGTACGTCCGCCAGCACTGGTCTGCCTTCGAGCACCTGCGGAGCGGCACCGGCGCGGTAGACCAGTCGCGGCACGAACGAGGGCCACGCCTCGCGTCGCGGCCGGACCGCGCCATTCGCCTCAATCCCCTCGGGGGCGGGCAACATGCCGCTCGCCACCTCGACGGTCACCCCGGTGCGAGTAGCCAGCCACTCCGCGACCGTGTGGGCTGTGCCCTCCTGGGCCGGGTGTGGTGTGAGGATCAGTCGGCGGCGCAGCGGCCGGGGCAGCGATGTCAGGAACGCGTGGACCGGTTCGGGCTCCATCGCGGGACGACCCGGCTGGCCGATCACCACGGTCATCCGCTCACTGTCGACCGGCAGGGCCAGGACCGCCGCGTCGAGGGGCGACACCGAGCCGACGTCGTGCAGCCACAAACCCGCCGGCACTTCGGTCACGCCCAGTTCGGCCGATCGATGGTGCCAGTCGACAGGAAGTGCGCGCTGCCAGCCCGGGGCTGGATGCCGGCTGCCCTGAGCCTCGGCCGGGTGTTCGGGCCGGAACCGACGCCACTGTCCGTCGGCGACGAAGAGCATTCCCGTCGGCAGCAGCATGACAGGCCCGGCCGGTGCGAGCACCTCCAGTCGGAGCTGATCGGCGAGGACCTGCGCGACACCCGGTTGGCCCGCGTCGGAGAGGACCAACCGGATGGAGTCACACCGCACCGGCAGGTGCCGGGCCAGCAACTCGATCAGGGCGGGCAGTTCCACGGGTGGGTCAGCCGCCACGACGACGGTATGCCGGTCAGGTTCACGGGGCAGACGCGCCGGCGTGACCTCCGGTGGCAGCCCGGCACCGCGGACGACGAGAGTGACCCGGTCGTACCCGTACACCCGCAAGCGCTCAAAAGGGTCACGCACCGGGACATTCTCCCGCGTCTCCGGGCGGGACGCCAATGGGGTTGGTGGATTCCCGCTCAGCGGGAGTCCGGCACCCGGGCGTCCCGCCACGGGTCAGTTCCCGTCAGTCCTCCCGATCGCCGCGCGCAACGCCTGCAGGGCGTAGTGCGCCCGCGACTTCACCGTTCCCTCCGGAATCCCCAGCCGGGTCGCCACCTCCTCGGTCGAGCGACCGAAGAAGTACAACTCGATCAGCACCGAACGGTGTGCGGCAGTCAGCTTCGGCAAGGCGTTACGCACCGTCTGAGCCGTCACCACGTCCTCGGTCACGTCGACCACGCCGCCGTACCAGGCCAGGTCGGTCACACCGACCTCGGTTGGGCGTACCTGACGAGCCCGGGCGGCGTCGATGGCGACGCGGCGGGCCACGATGAACAGCCATCGACGGATCGACTCACTGTTGCTGGGCATGCGTTCGATGTGCCGCCACGCCTGCAGCATCGTCTCCTGGAGCAGGTCCTCCGCGAGTTGCTTGTCTCCCCAGGTCAACCGCAGGAGAAACCGGCGGAGCGGCTCGGCGTTGTCGGCGTACAGCTGGCGCATGCGCGCCTGCGGCCTCATGGTGTCCGACGCTCCGTCCGCGCCGTTGTCGTCGTCAGCGGACGTCGTGCCGAGGTTGCTGGCCAACTCGAACAAGAGTCGCCTCCCAAACCGTAGCCGTGAGGTTCCGCGTTGAGCCCGCGGCGACCCAGGGGCCACGGACTCGTGCGAGGGTGTCGGTGAAGCACCAGGACGGGCCGGTGCCCGCCGGCCCGAAAAGGTGTGGGGCCATTGCCGCTGCCGGGCATATCGCCCGCTCGTGGGCACGTGTTCACGACCGCGTCACATCCTCGACGAGCAGGGTCCGCAGTTGCTCCACGTCCGGGTTGCGCAGGCCGCGGATCCGACTCGCCTGACGCGTGATCGCCTCCTCCAGCACCTGCCGGGCGTAGCGGCCGTTGCCGAAGGTCCGGGTCCGCGGTACGTGCTCGAAGTGCTCACGCAGCGCCACCAACGTCTGTCCCGGGCACTCGTAGCCGCTCGCCGAGGCGAGGCTCTGGAAGATGGCCACCAGGTCGTTGGCGTCGTAGTTGGCGAAGTGGATCCGGCGGGAGAAGCGAGACGCCAAGCCGGCGTTGGTGGCGAGAAACTCCTCGATCTCGTCCTCGTACCCGGCGGCGATGACCACCACCTCGTCCCGGTGATCCTCCATCAGTTTGACCAGGGTGTCGATCGCCTCCCGGCCGAAGTCCTGGCGCGCGCCCGGCGGTGCCAGCGTGTACGCCTCGTCGATGAAGAGCACGCCGCCCCTGGCCCGGTCGAACGCCTCCCGGGTGCGCTGCGCGGTATGGCCGATGTACTCCCCCACCAGGTCCGCCCGGGCGACCTCCACCAGTTGGCCCCCGGCGAGCACCCCCAACGCGGTCAGCAGCTCACCGTAGAGTCGAGCCACCGTGGTCTTACCCGTGCCGGGCGGACCGGAGAAGACCAGGTGGCGGGAGACCGACGGTGCTGGCAGCCCGGCCTGTACGCGGGTTCGGATGGTGGCGAGCAGATCGATCATGTCGGCCACTTCACGCTTAACCTCAGCCAGACCGATCATGTTGTTGAGGCGGGCGAGCAGTCGGTTGAGCTCGTCGTCACGCGCCTCCCCGGCGTGCACCCCGGACGTGGCCGGCGCGCCGAGATCCTGCGGCAGCAGCTGTGCCAGCTCGACACCGGAGGTCTCGCCGGCCTGGGAGAGCCGGTACGCCTGACGCCCGACCATCTCCTCGAACACCTTGCGGGCCACCCGTGCGTTGCCGAAGTTCGCGTCCCGGTTCATGCCGTCGAAGAGGCCCGCCAACGCCACCCTGGTGTCGTACTCGAGGGAGTAGTGGTGCGTGCTGCAGAGCCGCTCGACGATCGTCACCAGCTCGGCCGTCGAGTAGCTCTCGAACTCGACGGTCCTGGAGAAGCGGGAGGCCAGGCCGGGGTTGGCGTCGAGGAACGTACGCATCTGCGCCGAGTAGCCGGCGACGATGACCACCACCTCCTCCCGGTGGTCCTCCATCAGCTTGACCAGAGTGTCGACGGCCTCCCGACCGAAGTCGTGACCGTTGCCGCCCTCGACCGGAGCAAGCGTGTACGCCTCGTCGACGAAGAACACTCCACCGAGCGCCTCGTTGAACTTCTCGGTGGTCTTCACCGCGGTGCCGCCGATGTGCTCAGCGACCAGGTCGGCCCGGGAGACCTCGACCAGCTGACCGGAGCGGAGCACACCGAGGCCGGCGAGAATCCGCCCGTACAGCCGCGCCACCGTGGTCTTTCCGGTGCCCGGCGCACCGGCGAAGACCAGGTGCCGGGACATCGGCGGCGCCGGCAGCCCGGCGGCCGCTCTCCGCTGGCTGATCTGGTGCAGACCCACCAGCGTCGCCACCTCGTGTTTCACCCCCGCCAGCCCGACCAGCGCGTCCAGTTCGGCCAGCAGCGCGCTGGTCGGGTCCGATTCGCCGCCGGGGCCGGTATCTGTCGGCACCGCTGCGGCGGCCGGTCGCAGCAGCTCCGCGCTCGCCGAGGCGCGGTCGCCATCGGCGCGGGGACCGGCCAGCGTCGGGCCGGTCGGTCGAGCGTTGCCCGGGCTGGTCGGGCGAACCCCGTCACCGCCGTTTCCGACCATCATGGTCGACGCCACCTCGACCGGCTCGGCCGTCTCCCGGAGCAGGCCCTGGCCCGCGTTCTCGATCAGCTCACAGCCGTCGAGCCGCCCGGCCGCGCCGCCGACGAACCGCACCCCCGGGCCACCGCTGTGGTGTACCCGGGTGCGGAGCAGCGTCAGGTTCGCCTCCCGCTGCGCCAGAATTCCGACCGTACGGGCACCGCCGACATCTGATCCGGTAACCGTCGCCTTGCCGTTGACCAGCAGACCCGTGCCGCAGCCTTGCACGACCGCCTGGTCGGCGGTGAGCGTCGCCTCGGCTTCGACCAGGAACCCGCCTTCCGCGCACCGCTCGACCCGGGTCCGCTGGACCACTGGCCGGGCCTGGTCGGCCAACCGAATCCCGTACTCCCGGGTCTCCTCGATGACGCAGTCTTCGATCATCGGCGCGGCCGAACCGCCGACCACGATTCCCGTCGGCCCACCACGCACGGTCAGCCCTCGCACCGTGCCCGTCGCCTCGGCCTGGAACAGCAGCGCACCGCCGGAACTGTCGGTGACCCGGCCGCCATCGATCGTCGGCGCGGCCGATCCGGTTACCGCGATCGCGGTCGCCGTGGCCCCGGTTATCTCGAGCTGGCTGAACGCTCCGGCGGCCTCTTCGAGCACGAGGAGTCCGTGCCCGGCGGCGTCGTGCACCTGGCAGCCGCGCAGCACCGGGTCGGCGGTGCCGGACACGACCACACCATGCCCGCCGACCGCGCGAATCTCACATTCCTCCAGCCTCGGCCGCCCGCCCGCGATCACCACCCCACTGCCGGGCAGGTCATGAAGCCGACTGCGGGCCACGCGAAGTGAACCGTCCTCGACCGCCACCGCGGAGCCGGCCGCTGTGATCTCACAATCTTCGACCGTGCCCCGCCCGTCCTGGCTGCAGAGCACGGCGGCGCCGCGGATGTCGGTGAACGTGCACCCGCGCAGCACCGGGTCCGCACCCCCGACGATCACCACTCCGGCGCCTTCCGTCTCCCGGATCGTCGTGGCACTGACCGTGCCGCCACCATTGCGCTCGAACAGGAAACCGGCGCCGCTCGGGCTGCTGACGCGGCAGTCGCGCAGCTCCACCCTGCCTCCGGGCACGTGCACGGCGACGATTCCCTGCCCGGCGACCGTGCAGTCGGTCGCGTTCAGCGTGCCCCGGCCGACCTGCAGCGCCGGCAGATTGGCCGAGCCACCGCGCACCGAGAGCCCGCGTAGCGTGACGTTCCCAGCGCCGACGAACAGCGCCACCCCGTCGCCGCCGTCGATGGTCACCGTGCCGGGGCCGTCCTCGGCCACCACTGTGACATCTCGGGTAAGTCGCAGCTGCTCGTGGTACGTGCCCGGCTGAACGACGATCATGGCGCCCGGGACGGCATGTTCCAACGCCGCGGTGATGCTCGGCATGCAGCCCGGCTCGGTCTCGGAAACCGACAGCATGTTAGCCACGCTCATTCATCCTCATCAGCCGAAACAGCAGGGGCATTTGCCGGGACGGGATAGGGGCGGCCTTCACCGTCCAGGCCAGGTGCGAAGGACAGCGGTACGGCGTCGTCGGCGACCGGCGCACCGCCCTGGTCGGCAGCGCGCAACCGGTCCAGGATCCGCTCGGCGCTGTCCCGCCCGCCCCGGTACGACGCCATGAGGTCCCGCAACAGAACCCGCGCCCCACCGTCGGGGCTCGGGTCGTCGACCGCGAGGACCTGGAACCGGCTTCCCGGCGGGAAGATCGCCGAGGCTCGCGTACCGGTTTCCAGACCATCCAACCGCCGGGCGCTGACCGACCAGATGACGAGCCGCACCGCGGCGTCCGTGCCCCTCGTGGGGGCCAGGTCGACGTCCACGAAAGCGGGCTCGACCAGCACCTCGCCGGGTCGATAGGCGGCGGCCAGGCCCGGATCGACGAGCGCGTGCTGAAAGACCGGCCCCAGGACCGACGGCAACCGGCGCAGCCCGTACCTGGCGTTCCGGGCCACCACCATGAGTCGGTCCACCTCGGAATCGGGGCCACCACCCCGGAGGACCTGGTTGACCAGCGCGCGTTCGCCGGCACAGTAGGCCCGGACCGCGACCAGCCCGGCGGTGAGTTCCCGCGAGGCGCCGGCCGCGGCCCGCAGCCCGGGCGACTGCGCCAGGGTCCGGGTCACCACCCGGGCGTGTGCGTCGTACCGGCCGTCGAGCGCTTGGCGCAGGACCGCGGGGTTGGCGCTCTGCTCCTGACCATCGACGTCGACCAGCCAGCGGGGCGGCGGCCCGGAGGGCGCCTCCGGCACCGGAGCATGCGGGGCCGCGCCGGTGGCCTGGGCCGGCCCGTCCCCGTGACGGGGCGCCGGCGACACCGCGGCGTCGGGCGACGGTGGCGCCGAGAGCGCGCCGGGCACCCCGGTGAGGCCCGCTGACGATTGCGGCTGCCAATCCGGAACCGTGACCGTCAGCTCCTCGGGCTGGCCGAGCCCCACAGCGCTCATCGGCGCCACGTGAGCCGCACCTGCGGCCGCCGAGGTTCTGGTCGATGCGGTGTCGCCGGGTTGGACGGCGTCTTCCGGGGACGGCACCGGGAGAGCCGGCCAACTCGACTGCGCCTTCCAGCGGGCGGAGGTGAGCAGCGCGATGATCTCCGGGACGATCGGGGTGGGCGTCGCTGCCGGTGCCGCGTCGCCGGGTGAAGCCGGGGCGGTCAGCCGCGCCGGGATCCGCGGCACGGCGGTGGATGGTCGGCGAGTACGAGCCGGCCCGGGCGCGGGCCGGCGGACCCGCGCTGACGGTCGGGGCGGCAACACCGCCCCGACCGACCGGATCCGACGCGGACCGGCTGCGGCGCCGAGCTGCCGCCGGCTCCAGAGCGTGAAGCTACCGGTGGTCTGCAGCAGCCCCGTGGCGGTACGGGTGACCGGCCCGTCGGCCACGTACAGCGGTGCGCTGAGAGCGTCGGCCAGGCCACCGAAGAGCAGGTCGGCGGCGCCTCCGCGCACCGGTACGCCGTAGGTGACGAGCACCAACGGCCGGGGATCCCCCGCCCGGCAGGCTTCGACGAGTTTCGCCAGTGCCCGGGGCGGCACCGGCCGATTGTTCAGCCGGAACCCGGTCACCTTCACCAGGATCTCGACCACGAAGCCGGCCAGGATCCGGTCGTTGCCGAGCACCGTCTCGTCCACGAATGACCAGCCGGCCGCGGTGCGTACGCCCGGCATCGTCGCGAGCACCGGTGCGGCATGTGCCTGCGGGGTGAGCCCGACGCGGCGCGCGGGTCGGGCTGGCGACAGGACCCGGGGCGGGCGCCGCGACGGCAGGTCGACGAAGCCGCCGTTCGTGTGGAGGAGCACGTGGGGCCAGTGCGTGGCAACGGACCGCTCCGCCACCGACGGCAACGCAGGCGGAGACGATTCCGGTGCCGACGCTACCGATGGCGGCGGCGGAACCACCATCGGTGGCGGCGCTACCGGCCAGGGCGGCTCGGACCGGACGGCACCCTCCGGGTCCACCGTCTGCCACAGCGCGGGATCGAGCACGGCTCCCGCCGCAAGCGTCAGCGCGCTTCGCGGAAACGTGACCTCCTGGCCGATCCACTCGGCCAGGACCTGCACTTCCTTGCCGGGGTCGACGGACGGGGCGTACGACCCGAGCGGCACCAACCGGACTCCCGCGGCGACACCGCCGAGGTGTTCGATCAGCGCCTCCGCCAACAGCTCGAACAGATCGGGGCGGGCCGTGACCGACGGCGCGCTCACCACCACCCTGCGCCCTTCCTCCACGGGCAGGGCGGCGGCCGGTCCGAGGGTCGACGCCCTCGGATCCGCCTCGGTACGCAGGGTCAGCGCCTCCCCGGC
The DNA here is from genome assembly GCF_044466625.1 of Micromonospora sp. NPDC049366. NCBI lineage: Bacteria > Bacillati > Actinomycetota > Actinomycetes > Micromonosporales > Micromonosporaceae > Micromonospora > Micromonospora sp. NPDC049366. The sequence continues at coordinate 33,370 of NZ_JBITMV010000002.1, read as the reverse complement.
CGACTCCACGATGAGGGCAGGGGCCGGCGGGTCGACGCTCGTAGGGGTGATTGCGGTTCGCACAGCAGTCAGGGCCGCGCCCGCCAGGTGGACACGTCGATCAGCCCTTCGCCGTGCCGGCGCGCCGCAGGCGTTGGCCGCCGGTCGTGATCGTCACGCTGCCGCAGGCCTGCCGGATCAGGGTGACCCCGATCCGGCTCGGGCTCGAGACCACAGACCGACGTCGATGTCCTCGGTTCGCGTCATCGCCGGGTGTGGCCGCCACTGCTCAGTCTCCCTCACCTACAAGATCGGATACACGACGACTAACGCTCGAGGTCGGTTCAAAAGTTGTCGCCGATTTTTTCGTCCGCAGAGGTGTCCGCAGGAGATTCTTCGGCGCCCTGGTCCGGGTCGGCCTCGTCGACCGGCGCGTAGAGGGTGGAGAGCGCCCGGTGGAGAGCGACGACGTCGACCTCGGGCGGAAGATAGTGATTTGCCCGGATCGCATCGAGTAGGTCAGGGTCCGGCGCCAGCCCGTACGTCCGCAGGTAGTAGGCCGCGGCATCGGTCCAGATCCACTGGCCGTCGGTGAAGAATCCGGTCGGCACGACCTCGCCGGCGGCCGGATCGACCACGTCCGGGGTCCGGGTCGGCGCGATCAGCAAGGGCGTTCCGTCGGCCAGGTATTCAAGGATCTGGTCGCGTTCGTCTCCATCGAGCCGAGGGTGGTCGGGCGCGAACCCGGGCCCGCGCTCGAGGTCGAAGGTGTCGTACACCCGCGCCACGATCGGCCTGATCGGCGGGTCCGCGGTCCAGAGCAGGGTGGAGAACCCGAGCACGTTGCGCTGGTACGCGGGCAGATCATCAGGGTCGACGAACGCCTCGACCTGCGGATCCTCCTCGCCGGCGGCTTCCAGGGCATCCTGGGTACGGACAGCCAGCGCCGGCAACGTCGACTCGTCACCGCCCTGCAGCAGGTAGATCCGGCGCGGTGGGGGCCACTGCGCGTCGATCGCGGGGAACCGCCAGGCCCGCCACAGGGCGATCACCGGCGCGCCCTCGTTCCACTGCGCCCCGACCGCCTCGATCGCCGCCCGGTCGATGTCATCCGCGGCACCAGGCCCGTCGTACGGCACCGTCAGATCGATGCTGTACGGCACCGCGGCGCCGTGTTCGGCCAGCTCGTCGGGGCTGACCGGCGCCACCCCGTACGGCGGCAGCGGGTCGGCGTCCGTGCGCTCGATGTCGGCGAGCGCCTCCGTGTCCTCCCCCGCCTCGGCGAGCGTGGTGGACAACAGGCTCAGGTCGCCCTCCGTCATGGGGACCCGGCCGGCGAGCGCGGAGAAGAGAACCGACTGTGCGATCTCCACCAACTCGCCGTCGGCGAGCCAACGGCGAGCGGCGGTGGTCAGCTCGTCCGGCAACCGGCCGGACATCCGCAGCAGCAACCCGTGATAGGCGGCAACCTGGTCGGTGGATGCCTCAACCGCCTGTGTCATCGCGTCGCCCTCTCCGTGCACAACGTTCCGGTTCGACGGTCAGTCCCGTCACCTGAGTCGGACGTCCTCACGACGTTCAGGACGTCCGCCCGGTTCAATTCCGCCACGCTCGCCGGCCGTCGATGCGCGCCCCGCTCAGTCCCGAGGCAGCACGTACGCGCGCTCGGCGTCGAAGGTGAGCTCGACCGGCGTCCCCTCTGCCAGGGCCTCACTCGGGTCGCCGCCCTGCTCGGTGGCCGTGATCGTGCCGGCCGTCGTCTCGATCTCGTAGTCGAGGCTCGGGCCGTGGAACGTCGAGCGCAACACCGTGCCGTTGGCCCCGCCGGTGGCCGGTCTGAGCCGGACCGTCTCAGGGCGGATCATCAGGTAGGCGCCGTTCGCCCCGGCGGCGATCCGCGGGTGGGCGGCGACCGTGAGCTGCCGGCCCAGCACCGTCAGGGTGGCGACACCGTTCTCGACGCGCTCGGGCGCGGCCTCCAGGAAATTGGCCTGGCCGATGAAATCGGCCACGAACACGCTGCTCGGACGCGTGTAGATCTCCCCGGGGCGGGCGACCTGCTCCACCTTGCCCTTGTTCATCACCACGATCCGGTCCGACATGCTCATCGCCTCGTCCTGGTCATGGGTGACGTAGATGCTGGTGATGCCGAACATCTTCTGGATGCGCCGGATCTCCGCCCGCATGGCGGTGCGCAGCTTGGCGTCCAGGTTCGACAGCGGCTCGTCGAAGAGCAGCACCTTCGGCTGCACCACCAGCGCGCGGGCCAACGCCACCCGTTGCTGCTGCCCGCCGGAGAGCTCGTGCGGGCTCCGCTCCTCCAGCCCCACGAGGTTCATGCTGGTCACCGCCATCCGCATGGCGGTGGCGATCTCGTCCTTGCTCCGCTGCTTGCGCTGCAGCCGCAGGCCGTAGGCGATGTTGTCGGCCACCGTCATGTGCGGGAAAAGCGCGTAGCTCTGGAACACCATCGCCATCGGTCGTCGCTGCGGCGGCAGATGCCCGATGGCCTTGCCGTCGATCAGGATCTCGCCGCCGGTCGCCTGCTCGAAACCGGCCACCATCCGCAGGGTGGTGGTCTTGCCGCAGCCGGACGGGCCGAGCAACGTGATGAACTCGCCCGGCAGCACGTCCAGGTCGACCCGGTCGACGGCGGTGACCGTCCCGGTGCGGCCCTGGAACTGCTTGGTGAGCCCATCCAGCCGCAGGTGCCCCGAGCCGCTCTCGGAGCGCAGCGCGGCGTCCGGCTCGGTGAGTGGTGCGTCGATGTGCGCTGCGGCGGTCATTTCTGTTGCCCTTCGGAAGTGGCGGTGCGGTGCAGCACGGCACCCGCGCCGATGATCAATCGGATGACCAGGAACCCCGCCAGCACGATGGCGGTGAGTACGGTGCAGTAGGCGAACGCCACCCCGTACCGGCCGGTGCTGGCGGCGCTCATCACCTGAGAGGTGATGATCTTCGTTTCCGGCGTGACCAGCAGCACGATGGTCGACACGGAGGTCATGCTCCGAGCGAAGCTGTAGCTCAGCCCGGTCAGCAGGGCGGGGCGGATCAGCGGCAACGTCACCCGCCGGAACGTCTGAAGCGCGCTGGCGCCCAGATCGGTGGATGCCTCCTCGATGCTGGGGTGCAGCTGGGTCAGCGCGCCGACCGCGGTGCGCTGCCCCGCCGGCAGACTGCGGATCACGTACGCCAGCACGATCACGACCGCACCCGCGGCCAGTGAGCTGCCCCCCACGAGGCTGGGAAAGACCATGAAGTCGCCGAGGTACCGGTCCGGGCGGTAGGCCAGCACGAAGCCGATGCCCAGCACCGTGCCGGGCACGGCGACCCCCAGCGTGCCGCCCAGGTCCAGCAGCCAGGCGGTGTACCGCAGGTGCCGCACCACCAGCCAGGCGACCATCAGGCCGACGACGCCGGCGATCGGGGTGGCGATGGCGGCGAAGAGCAGCGTGTCCAGGACCGCCTCGACGCCGGGACCGGCCACGACCTCGCGTAGGTAGTCGAGCGTGACCGTGTTGTCCACGCCGAAGACCTTGGTCACCGAACCGACGATCACGGTGCCGTAGAGGCTGACGATCACCGCGGCGACCAGCAGCGCGAGCCCGTAGATCGGCCAGCGGGTCCAGCCGGTGATGAGATGCACGCTGCCGGACGGCCGGCCCGTGATCGTGGTACGCACCTTGCGGTTGAGCCACCACCGCTGCCCGAAGTACATCGCCAGCGACGGCACCAGAAGGATGACGCAGTAGACCGACGCGCTGGTCAGGTCGTACTCGCCGGTGACCGCGAGGTAGGCGCGGCTGGCCAGCACCGTGTAGTCGCCGCCGAGCACCAGCGGGTTGGCCAGGTCGGCGATCGCCTCGACGAACAGCAGCAGGAAGGGAGCCACCAGACCGGGCGCCAGCAAGGGCAGGATCACCGTGCGCAGGATGCGCCACCGGCTGGCGCCCAGGTTCATGGCCGCCTCCTCCACCGCCGGGTCGAGGCCGCGCAGCATGCCCAGCAGGCCCAGGTAGGCCACCGGGAACAGCGACATCGACAGGACGAACACCAGACCGTCCAGGCCGTAGATGTCGTACTCCAGCCCGAACACGCCGTTGCTGATGACGCCGCGGCGCCCGTAGAGCACCACGGTCGCGGTGGCCACCGCGAACGGCGGGCTGACGATCGGCATCATGGCGATGACGTGCAGGATCTTCTTGCCCGGCACGTCGAGCCGGGTCTGCACGAAGGCGAACAGGAAGCCCAGTGCCGTACCGCCGGCGCCGACGAGCGCGCCGAGCACCAGGGTGTTGCGCAGGATGTCGAGGTCGACCGAGGAGGTGAAGAACTCCGCGTAGCGCGGCAGCGCGTCCGGCGCGAACGCCGTGGCCAGGACCGCGATCAGCGGGATGGCGGCGCCGATCGCCACCAGCAGTACACAGATGACGATCAGCAGGCGGATCGCGGGATCACCACCCCGCCGGCGTCGGGCGGTGCCGGCCGGCGGGGTGGCGGTGGAGGTACGTTCGGGGAGCAGGAGTGTCATGACTTCGGCGCCTGCGCCACTTCAGCGTCGAACCGCTTGTTCAGGGCCGACTTCGCCTGCCCGGCGACCGTCGCGTCGTAGGTCACCATCTTGATGGTCGACAGCTTGACCACCTTGTCCGAGACCTTGGCGTCCGGGTTGGTGGGGAACTGGTACGCCTTGACCGTCGGGCCGATCTCCTGGGCCTCCGTGGTCAGCGCCCAGTCGACGAACTTCTTGCCGCTCACCGGGTTCCGCGCGCCCTTCACCAGCGCGACGCCGCCGGTCTCGTACCCGGTGCCCTCGGCCGGGAAGCTCACCTGCAGGTCGGGGAAGCCGGCCTCGGCGGTCGCGACGCAGTCGTGCGAGAAGATGACACCGACCGCGATCTCACCCCGGGCGGCCATCTGTGCCGGCGCCGCACCGGACTTGGTGTACTGCAGCACGTTCGGGTGCAGCTTGCGCATGTACTCCAGCGACTTGGTCTGGTCGCCGCCGGCGAGCTGGACCTGGGTCCAGAGCGCCGTGTAGGCGGTGCCGGAGGTGGAGGGGTGGGCCATCCCGACCTCCTTCGCGAGCTTCGGGTTCAGCAGGTCCGCCCACGACTGCGGCACCGGCACGCCGCGCTCCGCCAGGACCTTGGTGTTGCTGCAGAAGCCGAGCGCGCCGACGTAGACGCCGGTCCAGAGGCCGCCCGAGTCCTTGTACATGGCCGGGATGGCCGCCGCGTTCGCGGAGACGTACGGCTCGAGCAGACCCTCGCCGCCGGCGGCGGAGTAGCCGTCGGCCGGTCCGCCGTACCAGACGTCGAACTCGGGGCTGCCCTTGCCGGCCTTGATGCGGGCCAGCGCCTCGCCGCTGGAGAGCCGGACGAAATCGGCCTTGACGCCCGTGGACTTGCTGAACTTCTCGGTGGTCGCCGCGCACCAGTCCTCGGTGGCGCCGCAGACCACGTGCACGATGTTGCCGTCGGTCGCGCTGTGGTCACCGCCGGCGTCCTGCTTGGCGCAGGCCGCCGTGGCCATCGAGGTGAGCACGAGTGTCATCGACAGTGCCGCGAGACGACGCGGACGCATGGAAACCACGGATGAGACCTCCGCAAACGGTGATGGATCTTTGGGATGCGAGCCAAATGTGTCGACCAGATTAGGAGCGCGTGAACATCAGGACGGTGACGATGCCGTGAGCGCAGGTGACAGCGCTGTCACCAAGGCGGTGTCCGCGCGAGCTCGCGGAGCTGAAAATATGGGAGCGTGGAGCAAGGGCCGAGGCAGCGGTGACGAGCGTCTGGTGGGGATTGACCACGGCGCTGCTCGGCGCCGTCGCCGGGGCATCCGCGTGCGCGCTGACGCTGCGCCGGCGCGGGAGCAGCATGCGGAGCGAGTTGGCCGCGCTGGAGCTGATGGTGCAGCGGCGCGCCGATCAGGTCAACGCGCTCAGCCACGAACTACGCACTCCACTCAGCATGATCAAGGGTGCGGTGGACCTGCTCCGCGAGGGCTCGCCCGGTCCGCTCACTCCCGCTCAGGAGAAATTCCTCCGTCTGGTGGACAACCAGTCCACCCAGGTGATCAGCCTGTGCGAGAGCCTGCTGCTGCAAGCGAAGATCGAGGCCGGCCTCTTCACGCCGCGCCTGGAGCGAGCCGACGTGGCGGTGATCGTGCGCGATGTCATCGCCGGCATGCGGTCGTTGTGCGAGCAGCGCGGCCAGCGGATCACGCTGGACACCCCGCAGGTGATGCCGCGCATCCTGGCCGACCCGATGCTGCTGACCCAGGCCATGACCAACCTGCTCTCCAACGCCAGTCGCTTCACCACGACCGGCGGCAGCATCCACGTACGCGTGATGGTGGTGGACTCCGGGGTGGCCGTCTACGTCACCGACGACGGTGCGGGGATGACGCGGGCCGAGCGGGAGCGGCTCTTCCAGCGCTTCGCCACGGGCCGGCCGCTCGTCGACGGGACCGGCCTCGGGCTGGTGATCACCAAGATCATTATCGAGCTGCACGGAGGTGAGATTCTCGTGCACACCGCGTCCACTCGCGGGACGACGTTCCTACTGACCCTCCCGGGGCAACCATGAGCACCCCGCCGCGGCCCACCGTGCTGGTGGTCGACGACGAACCGCAGATGGTGATCATCGTCGAGTTCGCGCTACAGACCCAGGGCTTCGACGTGCTCACCGCGTCCGACGGCGCCACCGCCCTGCAGCTGCTGCGATCCCACCGGGTCGACCTCGCCATCCTCGACATCATGATGCCGACCATGAGCGGCCTGACCCTCTGCCAGCTCATCCGGGCCCGATCCGAGACGCCCATCCTGCTGCTGAGCGCCCTCGGCCACCAACAGGACGTCATCGCCGGCTTGGAGCACGGCGCCGACGACTACGTCGTCAAACCGTTCCACCCGCGCGAAGTGGCACTGCGCGCGCAGGCGCTGATCCGCCGCCGGCGCAGCCACCCCACCGTGATCCGGGTCGGCGAGCTCGTCATCGACCCCGCGACCCAGAGCGTGACGCTGCACCAGCAACGGATCGACCTGCCCTTCACCGAGTTCAAGCTCCTGACCCACCTGGCGAGCCGGCCCGGTGTGCCGCAGTCCTGGCAGGACCTGCTCGCAACGGTGTGGGGGACGCCGGACATGCTCGGTGGCCGCGACGTGGTGAAGTCGACCGTCTACCGGCTGCGCAGCCGGCTGGCCGCGCTGCCCGGCGGGGCCAACTATCTCTGCACGTTGCGTGGCGTCGGCTACTTCCTACCGGACGTCCCCTCCCCGTAACTTGGCGCGAGAAAGCTACGGGCGTGGTTTACCCCTAGGCTCAGGCCGTCAATCCGCTCCCAGCGGGAGCTCCGCATCTTCGCATCGGAGAAAGGCGCGACCGAGCACATCGGCCTCGACTACCTGCCCCAGGTGAGCAGCTCCGTCGCCGACCGGGTCGCCGACACCTTCCACTACGTCGCGTCCGTTTCCCCGGTCCGCGACCGGGGGAACGCGAGTTTCGTTGACCCCTGCACGTGGCTCGACCATGGGCCATGGCATGGGCGGCGCCAGCGTCCCTGCTGAGCGATCGCCGACCATTCCGGTAAGGAGGGTCAGGACGTCGTCGGCGTCGGTGTGCCAGTTGTCGGCGGTGAGCTGACCGCTGGCAATACCTCCCCGACGGATCATCGTCCTGTCCAACGGAACACCCTCGAGTCAAACACGAAGATCTACGCAGTCCCGGGTCGACCACTACATGGCCCAGTCATCGTTGGTCGCATTCGTCGGCTGGCTGCGATCGGCGGCGCTGTCCGCGGTGCTGGCGGGTATCGCGCCGAAACGGACAGGCAGGGGGCCGTAGGCATCCTGAGCCACCGTCTGCGGCGTGGCGGGAAGGTGGAGGTTCCAATCCGAGTTGAGGTCCAGGTGCATCTGGTCCGGGTAGGGTCTGGAAAAGTCCCCGCCCGGCATCGGTGCATCATCCTCGGGCAGTTGCTCGACGAATGCGATGATGTCGTCGAGACTCATCGCGGGCGTGTCATCACCTGCCCCGTCTCGCCACAAGCCCTCCCCATCGCCGCTGATGTTCGGAAAGGCGTCAAAGGGCGGTAAGGAATCAGAGCGGCCGCCGACCGGGCCAGCGAGGCGCTGATCGCCGGCGATGAGACCCTCGTTCGACGGGATGGAGCGCACGGGACCGTCGTCAACCGGCTCGTCGAACAACGAGTCGCCGTCACTCCACCGGAGGTCATCGTCACCGAATTCGGACGCCCCGCCGACACGGCCAGGCGCGCCCGCCCCGGTCGAGGAGCCCGCGACACGACCAGCAATCCCGAAGACATCGATGTCACGGGCGACAACCGGGAGCGACGACGATCCGGATTCGGACGCCCCGCCGACACGGCCAGGCGCGCCCACCCCGGTCGAGGAGCCCGCGACACGACCAGCAGTCCCGAAGACATCGATGTCACGGGCGACAACCGGGAGCGACGACGACCCGGCGGGAACCGAAGCAGGCCAGGAAGGATCCTCCATCCACCACCGCTTACCGTCCGTGAAGATCCACCCCGATCCCATAGTCGTCTGCAACTCCTTGAGCCAACCGGCAACGATCGGCCTCCCCGCCAGAGAAGGCACCCCGAACTCGGTAAACCGTCCACCCTTGACCCGCCCAGGGATATGAGGAGCACCCCTGTGATGAACGAGGAGCCTCAACGCCGCAAGCTCGCGCCAATTCAGAAGCACAATTTTATTGGGCTCAGTAGGGCCAGCCGGAACAACAACCCAAACACCTTCGGCATCCGCACTGTAGACCCGAAGGCTCGACATAGCGATAGCTGATTGAGCCAATTGCTCCGCACGATTCAGCGTTTCCGACAAAACCAGGTTCCCGGTATTATCGCTGATATGGAGGCGCACACCAAGGTGCGGATAAGACTGGAGAATGAACTGCAGCCGGTGGAGCCGCTCGAAATTGCCCCTGCCCCCGATCGCGTCCTCGATTGATTTGCGGTCCGGGATGCGGCCCGCAGAGGAAGCTTCCAGCAGCACCTTCATAGTTGCCGCCTCCAAGGGCGCCAGCGGGACCGGTTCGTGCGGTGCTGGCGATCCGGCGGAGTCGTTACGGGCGAGTTCCCCCTTGCCAGTTCTTTCGTTGACGGTAAGGGTGAGTCGCGTGCGGTAATCCACCGTCGTCGACGCCACCTCCGAGACACGTTCCAGCGCCCAACCTTCACTGGTGCCGGGACCAACGCGCCACCCGAGGTGGGGCGACCTGGTAAACGCCACCCTGACAGCCGAGACGGCATTCATTATCGAGTTCTCGCCGATCTTAGCTGTGGGGATCCTCGCCGTGATAATGCCCTCGATATCGCTACGGGAGGCGGGGCGCCCTTTGAGGAAAAATGCCATCAGCGCCTCCAGGACCACCGCATCAAAGCGCCGCAGCACGACCGGTTTGTGCGGTGTTGCCGCTCCGGTAGGGCCGTTGAGAGCGACTGCCCCTCTGCCGTCTTTTATGTAAGTAAGGGTGAGTCCCGCATCGCCATCCAACGCGAGCGCCGGCACCTCCCCGGCTTCGCGCTCGATCCTCGACCTCGACGCAGTCGCGGAGGCGGAGAACGGAAGCAACTCCCAGCCGGTGCTCTCGCCGGGAGCCTGGATGCTCAGATTATCGAATCCCTGCAGACTCTTCTTCAAATTTAGAATAGCATTCATTCTTTGAGTCGCAGAGATATCAACGTTTTGGCGTCCTCTTGCCAACACCGCATCGATTTCGTCGTGGTCGGCGGCGCGACCTTCGGAGGAAGCTTTCATGAGCACCGCTAGGAGCTCCGCATCCTGCTGCCCCAGCGTGAAACGTTCGTCCGGTGCTGTCGATCCGGCCGGGCCCTTACGGACGACTTCTCCCTTGCCGTTGCCTTTGATGGTGAGGGTGAGGCCCGTGCGGCGATCCTCCAACGGCGAGGTCTGCGAGTTGCGAACCAACCGCCAGCCGACCTTGCGAATAAGATCGATACGCACATCACCCGACAAAGCACCGAGCGCACGCCTCAGATTGGGAAAGATGGTAGATTTCAGGGTTCCGTCGATATCATCCTTTTCATACCACTCTTTGACAATTTTGATGACTGTCGCGCGCTCGACATGGGTGTTCCTGGCGGCAGCTTGAATCAGCTCTCTCAGGACTGACGCTTCCGGTGCCCCCAGCTTGGACGACCTGTGTGCGGCCGGTCCGGTCGCGTTTTCGAGGGTGACCCTTCCTTCACCAGTCACGCTGTCAATAATGAGGGCGATCCCTGCGGCTCTCCACGGCGTGGACGAGGTGCTGCCGTGCTGGGTTGGTAACGGCACGGAGGTAGCTGCTCCGGCACCGCTGGACGTACCGGCACCGCTGGACGTACCGGCACCGCTGGACGTACCGGCACCGCTGGACGTACCGGCAACGGATGTGGTGATGCGGCGGCGCCTCGTGGGACGTGGCGCAGCGTCATCATCCGCGCGTGCGTGGGATGCGGGTGCGCCACCGAACAGTCCAGGCCGTTGTCCGGACCTGATGTACAAGACGGTCCAGTCCGTCAGCCCCGGCCGGTTCGTGGGCCCCCATGCGGCCCCCACTTCCTGGACGCGCTGTCTCACCACCTCCGGGTCCAACGGACCGATCCCGTGCTTCCTCAGCTGTCCGTTCACGCCGGCGATGAACGCGGCGTCGATGGCAACACCAGAGACGACGGGCACCGCTTCACTCGGCGACAGATCTTCGGCCCCAGGGGAGGAGGGCCCGTCGCCGGCCGAGCTCTGACCCGACCCCGGTATGTCGCCGCGGTCGCCGAACGGGAAGTCCGGCTCCCTGTCCCCGGTTTGGGCGTCGGAGGAGGCCAACCCTGGCGCGGGGTTCATCGGTGCCCCGAGGTGGGGCCCGCCAGCGCTTCCCGACAGGTACGACGACGCCACCCGATCAGAATTCTCGGGTGCGTCGATGTCTTCGGTCAGCGGAAGGAACACCCACTCGTTGGGACCCTCTGGCACCTGCGCCAGACCACCTCGTTGTCCATCGATAAAGAGCACCTCACCGCCATGCCGAATGACGTTGAACGCGTGCGCCGTCGTTGCCGCACCACCTGCCGTCGAGGCACGCACCAACACGATGCCCCGCGCACCGACCGCAGCCGCCGCCATTGCCTGCCGGATCGCCTCCGGATCCGTTCGGAACACTGGCGGCTCGACACCATCCGACAAGCCCAACTGCTGCCGCTGATAATTCAGCAGATGCGCCTCGGGCTGCTCGGTGTCAACCGGGGCCTGAAGCTGGTCGGAGTCCACATAACTCATGTCAGACACCAGGGCGGTCAGAACACAGTTCGTATCAGAAGCGCCTGGATTCACCGAGGCGAGCCAACCGAACGTCCGGCGAGCCGCGGCGTCGTCACGAATCGTCGAGGTTCCAGCGCCGAAGGCGGAGCGGTTCCCTCGCCCGGCGGGCTCCTCCGGGTTGCCCCGATGTGCGAGAACAGAACGCAACTGCGACGACAGGGCCTGAGCGACATGCTGCGCCCGGCGCAGGTGTCCCTCGACCTCAGGTGTCGGGTGTCGAAGGTTGTGCAGTCGCCGCCACAACCCCTCAAGTGCCTCAATCGCCGTCACGACGCGGAGCCGGCTTCGACTCGACCAGATTGAGTCGTCCGTGGCCGACGCCTGGTGGACGCCGACCAGGACGGCGGCGATCGCATCCGAGCCCAGTAGCGCGGGTGCGTCCGCAGAGGCACCCACCCCAAGCAATGCCTCGACATGACGGACGGCGGTGAACAGCCCGTCAAGCCGATCCCGGGGCTGCCTAGCCTCCCACCAGGAAATCGCGCGGTCGACGTCCGCCAGATGCCTCAACCGGTCCTGGGACGCAACAACACCCGCAGGAGTCTCCAGATCGGCCGACAACTCCCTCACAAACTCGCTCCGGACGAACCCTGTAGGAATTCGACCAGAGCGAGCAACCCACGCCCGACCGCTGACCGACACATCAAGCTGGCCAAGCCGCCCCTCGCCGTCAACAACCAGGTGCACCTGACCACGCAGCACTGCCGGCGGCGCCTCACCGTTATCCACCGCCTCCGTGATATCGACAGACCGCTCCGACGATTCCGCGGGGACATACACATCGATCAGGGAGACCCGACCGTCGAACTGCCGAGTCACCAGAAACAGCCGAGCCACACCATCCGGTGACTCCACTCCGACCGTGGTGACGGCCCCAGCACTCAAAAATTCAAGATCAGCCAAGGCGGCCGGACGCCAGGAACCACCCAACTCGCCTGCCAAACCAGCAAGATCAGCTGACCCGGACGCAGAGGACGCCCCCAGCGTCCTCAGGCTCTCCCAGACCCGCCGAACATCCCCCGACAACGACGCCGTCTCCCGTGCCTCAGGACCAACCGGTGCGCCGTCGACCGTCGCCAGCGGCGAGTCCCCGAAGTCGGGCACGGCTGACGACGGTAGGACCTCGTATGCCGGTGGCATCTCCCGTCGCCGAACGCGGGCAACCTGATGAGAGTCAGTTCCCGACGCCGGAACTACTGAATCCAGATCCTCCGCCAGGGCTGCGGTAGCGACTACGTATAGCCGCGTGCGGCTGTCGATGCGAACATAAGTTGCGGGAACCTCGAGGAGAGGGCCGCGGAATCGCTCGTATGGATACGTGTCGTCGATCATGGCAAGGTTCGGGACCACCCTCACCCCGGCGGGATGACGGATCCAGTCCCGAACCTCACGCACGTCGGCTGGCAACCGAATTATCACCGAATCTGATGCCGGCGACGCTCCTTCGCGGAACATGTGACGGGCCATCTCCATGTCCGAATCACTGACTGCCTTATCGGCCAGGAGTCGCTCCAGCGCTATCCACATCTTCTTTCGTTCGGCAGAGTAGGCCCCGACGACCGTGGTGCGCAGATCTTCATTCGGCTCGCTGATGCTCGCCCCTCGGCGCCACCGCCAGGTATTCCGATCCGGCAGCACCACGATTGCGTATTGGGCCAGATCAGCGATGAAGGAGGCAGCGTGATCACGCTGAGAGGAATCAGCCGCTCCAAGTAGAATCACGATCGGCACGCCCCCGGACGAATCACTCAGCAAACGCTGACGGTACTCGTCGGCTGTGAGCCAACTATCGTCCCACTGATCACGTAGCGCCGTGTTCCGCACTCGTGTGCCGTCGGTGCTCAACTCCCCCGGCTCGACAACGAGCTGTTCCGCGACCGAAGGCCGGAACTCAAGCTCGGTTAGATCCGCCCAGTAGTTTGGGATCGGCACCGCCACGAATCCGTCCGCGAACCGGTTCACCCACACCGGAACGTATTCGAACTGCCCTCCGGTCCGCGTCTCGCTCGCCGTGCGATGGAGGACGAAAACATCCCGAGCGGGATGGCCGGCCGAGGCGCGGAGCCGATAGATCGGCGCGACAAGACCCCGACCAACCCGAACCGAAATCGTGCCCTCGCCCGTCGGCTCCACCGGCAGCACTCGATTGCCTTGCAACCAACCCCGCACCTCACCCAGCACGGCGCCAGGCTCAACCGCACGCACCGGCACGACCACCTCAGCCAGGGCAGTCGGCGATACGTCACCAGAATCGACTTGTGAGTACCGCGGCGCAGCATCCGGCTCGAGGACTGAGTCCCACGGCAACTGTGCCAGCACCAGGTCAGCCAGCGTCGGATCATCAACGTCCACCTCCTCACCGGCCAGGCGCTGATGCACCCTCATCGAAAGGTCGAAGGGTGGCGGCGGCACCACCGCGTCGACTGCGTCGATCGGCGAATGAAACGGCTCGTCGAAGCCGAACTCGTGCCGGACGCGCCAGCGCAACCTCTCGCCCTCGTAGGACCCGATGACCAACCCGCTCGGCTGCGGTTGCCCCCAGAGGCGCCGCTCCGCGATCTCACTGAGCAGCGCGTGGCTGAACTGCTCTATCGCCCCGTCCAGGCCCTGCAACACCAGCACGAGGACACGAGGATCGGCCCCTTCCGCGCCCGCTCCGGCGGCTGCCGTCTCGAACCCGTCACCGGATGCCAATCGATCGAGGAGATCATCAACAGTCAGCCTGCCGCCAACCTCATCGGACACCGACAAGGAGGCGTCGCTGTTCACGACAGCACCGACCAGCACCACGTTGTCGGGCACGCGGCCAGGAGCCACATTCGGCCATTGCCGTTCGCCCTCATGCTGCGGCGGTACCACCCAGACCCGGTTCGCCACCGGCTGCACAGCATGGACCACCCCGGTCTTCCCACTCACCGCAGACGGCAGGCGGCCCCCGGAACCGCCATGACCCTCTGCTTCTCCCGGGTCACCGAACTCGGCCGTCCCTGCCGTCGAATCCCATCCGGGCCACGACACGAGGGCCTCAGAGGGCACAAATTGCGTAGTGAAGTTCAACCGCAGCAGGCCGGGAGGAACGCGCCGATCAGCAACGATGACGACCCGGCCGAGCAAATTATTCGAGACCCGCTCGGCCACAATTGCCGCTTCCGACTCATCCATGTTGCCCGATATCTGCGCGAAAAGATCGTCGTCGATCTCGCCCAGCATCCACTGCCGAAGGCCGTTCGCGAAGTATGCGCCATCATTAGCACTGCCAACTGCCGGATAGGCACCCTCGCCGTACGGGTTATAGACGATAGTCAACCTCTGCTGCGGCTCGTTCGCCTGGTGGCGCTCCCATGCCTCCTGGGCAATTGAAGGAATACGCCTTTCCAGAACCTCTCCAGAGTGGCCAGCCAGCCACCAAACCGTGCCCGATTCATCACCCGGCGGAAAGAGGTCGCCGGCGTCGACCCAGACACCGACGGTCGCAGACGACAGGGAGTCCGCATTTCCGCCCGTTGTAGGCGTCGGCTCCGCCACGTCACTGGAGGGCCCTGCTAATCCTGAATCGGGAGAGAAATCAATTTGCACCGACCCGACCAGCACATTCGGATCACGACGAATGATGGACCAATCGAACAGTCCGATAGCCACCTCAGTGACCCTCAATTCCGCGGTTTCCTCGTCGGCGAGACCGCTGGACCGCGCCAGCTGTCGCAACTCCTCCTCGACCTGCTCGTAAATCCGACCGTAAACAAAATCGGCCATGAGGTGTTGGATGTCTTCGTCGCCATCAACGGGTCCTGCGGAGTGGTAAACGAAATGTAGAGACCGCGGCTCCTCCCCCGCCAGGTGGCGGCCCCATGCCTCGCGGGCCAGTAGACGCAGCGGCGGCGTGAGGGCGTCCACAGTGGCACTGGACAACCTCAGCGAGGGCCCATCACCCCGCGAATCGGCGTCAACGTCGACCTCCACCAGGATCGGACTGCTCGCGTTCAATTCGGAGGACAGGCGGTTGAGATCTTGCGGCTCGGCTTCGTCGCCATCGTCGGACGGCACGACTGGGTCGAGTCCGCTCGACTCTGCGTCCTCGCCGCTGAGCCGCAACCCGTCCGGAGACGCAGGACCCGTGTTGGCCCGAATGCCGTCGAAGTCGTGTTCGTCGTTGATCAGATCCCAGCCGTCGCTGTCGCTCCCGTCCGGGCCGAAAAGCAACCACGACTGCCCGTCAGAGGTCACCAACCCATCGGTCGTTCCGATCCACACGTCCGTGGCCGGCGCGTACACATCGCCGCCGTACGCCCGCGCGAAGTCGGACGCGAAGCTTCCTCTCACCGCGCCGGCGCGACACGAGACCAACGCCACCAGATCGGCGGCTCCGACACTGCCGCGCACCACCTGGGCGAGCTGCGCCGCCGACAACGCCACCGTCCGGGTCGCACCATCTGGCAACTCCACCGACGCGTGCACCACGTTCCCGGCGCCATGGACCAACACCGCCGGCGCCAGCCCCGGCGGCATCAACTGCCGATCACGGACCGACGACAGCTCCTCCGCCGACAAGAGACTCAACCCCGACCGGCCGTCTTCCAACGCCTCTACCCGCAACGGCAGGCCATCCGCACGCCAGCGGCCATCAGCCTCCCGCTCCAACACCCCGACCCGGCCCACCGGCGGCGTGTCGCGACCGCCCGAGGTACCGGGCCGTTGCTGCGCCGGTCGGGTCCGCTCCTCACCAATGCTCGGCTCGGCTTGTGGGGAGCCGCTGGCGGCAGCGTCAGATACGACCGGCGCGCCCGGCTGTGACAGTGCTCCGGTGGCCCCGGCACCCTGCGGGCCTGAGGGAGGCTCGATGGAGAGGATGCGCTGGCCGGACCGGCTGACCGTGGTCACCGGAGCGACGACAGCGTTCTCCTGCACCTGCCAGATCCGGGTGAGGTAGCGGACCGCGATCGGGTCACGGGTTCGGTCCGGCGGCCCTGCTGACCCCATCACTCCGGGATCGTCGGTCCGTCGTGGCATGCGTTCGAGCGCCGGGCGGTTAGGGTCGCTCCAGGCCGGTCGACCCGGTACGGGGGCGGCGAAGATGCGGACCATCGGAACGCCCGGCCCGAGGTGACGATGGGCCGCGTACTCGTCGATAAGGCCCAACAGGTGCAGTATCTCGTGCAACAGGGTGCCCTGTGCCGCCTCGTCGATCGCGGTCTGGTCCGCGTCGGCGTCCATCCACCGGGGGGGGTCAAGGAGGTTCACCGGCCAGGTCCCGCAGTCCGCGACAACGTCGTCTCGCCGCATCCTGCGCGGTATCTTGACGACGTTATGCGCGTCAGACTCACTGTCGGTGAACTTCACCTGCAGATGGAACTGGTCACCCTCCGGTTGCGCCAACGCTCCGGTTGGTCCCGCCGGCAACAGCAGCCTTTCGTTCATCTGCCGCACGGCCTGCTGCGCGAGCCCCTTCAGGCGATCCACGTCGTGCGATGACACACCCGCTTCGGGCTGGAGGTGCAGCGCCAGACGGAAGACACGAACGGGCGTCGTGCGAACAGGGCCGCCGTTCGCGTCAATGTCCGATATTTCTAGCCGGGCTACGTCATAGACCACGTCAGTGCCGTAAGCATCCAGCAGGCTATTGGACCCGATCGGGTCCGCGACGTCCGTCAATTCAGTCCGCACCGTGCGGAACGACTCGGGTGGCAACGCGTCGGCAACCTCATCTATCCGCCTTGCCGGCGACGTGGCCTGCCACCACCCTTCATCGCTGACGCGCGCACGGCTGCTGTTCCAGGTACTCAGGTAGTCCCGTACAGGTGCGGCCTCATCCCTGACCGGCGGCAGCAGCTTCGGTGGCGTCACCTTGATCAGGATTGGCAATGGTTGTTCGACGGGCCCGGCCGTCACAATCTGTTCCCGGACGTCGAGGGAGACGTTCACACCCACCGCGTCGACGTCGGCCACTGCGGCAGGTGCCTCCGCCCGCAGAAGCTCATCACGTACGGCAGCAAAACCTTGCTGCTGGAGCAGGCGATAGACGCTGAGCGCGCTGTTGAGAAGAAAGTCTCGCCCCTCCCCGGGTCGGCGCTGAATAATGACGCTGACCTCTACGCGGCCCGCCGCGTCCGGCCCTGCTCCGGCCGCCGTACCGGCTCGTCGGTGCGACGAGACGGCGAGCTGCGCGACCTCTCTGGTTACCGTCTGAATCTGTGCCAACACGTCCGTCGGTGGGTCGCCCTGCCAAGGCCGTACCGCGGTCGCCGCTGGCCGTGGCGACCGCTGCTCCGCGATGGGCGGCCTGGATGGCGCGACAGTTATCTGCGTCAGGTTCCTCGTTCCATCATGACGGCGGGGCGCCCGGACTTCGATGGATCCGGCCACCGCATCGACATCCGCGGCGGAGTGCTCGTCGTTGCCCGAAGCATGGAACTGCTCTTCGATGTGGGAGGGGAGGATCCGCCGGAACTCCGCTTTGAGGTCCTCCACGTTGGAGGGGTCGCCCCAGACGTTCATCCCAGTGAACGTGACGATCGGACCACGAGCCGCAGCCGAACCGATTTCGGTTCCGTCATGTCGGTCAGCGCCCGCGCGCGCTTCCCGATATGCCACGACGGCGTGCCTCGCCACCTCCTCGGCCACCCTACGGACAGTGGCCTGGGCCTGGTCCGGCAGACTTCCCCCCCGCCTCGGCGACACGAACAGGGGCACCAGGTAGACGGTCGGCTCCGTGGCGAGGCGCCGCAACGTGATCCGGCCGGGGTTCCCCGGAACCGGATCCTCACGGGTCACCTTCACCTCGGCCCGGGGCGCCAGCTCCGAACCCCTTCGCTGGGCCCACCGGGTCAGGCCCAGGTTGAGTTCACGGTGAAGTGCCGCCTCAAGCACCTGGCCACGAGTTTGCGCAGGCGCCTCTTCGCCCTCCGCCCCGCGGCTGGTGACTGCGGGCAGGTCCAGGTCGGTCCCGACAATCTCCACGACCAGGGCTGAGCCGTCCGCGACCGGGCCATTGGGCCACGCCGCGTCCAACGCCAGGTCACTTGTCGCGGCGGCCACCCATTGCCTGATCGTCGCCAGCGTCTTCGCCCCCACCGCGCCCGGAACCAGATCCGGCTCTGGCCCGAAAGACCTGCCGGCATCACCGTTGATGTGAACGGCGATCTGCTTGTCCAGATCCGTGATGTCAATCCCGCCGGCGTCCTGCTCAACCACACGGCGTGCCTGCACGATCCGAGCCGGGCTCACCGGAGGATGCGCCAGCTCAGCGAGGTAGCTGTTCACCTGTCCCACGTCTTCTGGAGACACTTGGAACGCCTCGTCGACCAACTGCGGATCCGCCAGCTGGGACCTGGGCTCGTACGACTCCGGAGTGGCCGGTGTGGCGGCTGCGACGGTCTTTTCATCCAGCGCCGGCCGCAACCCCGCTGACGTCTGTACCAGCACCATCTGCCACCGCTGCTCCGGATCCTGCATTGACATCAGGGAGCCGTCCGGACGGATGACCACCAGCGAGAGGCCCGGGTAGGTCATGAAAAGCAGGGCGGGCAGCAGGTCTGCCGCTTCCGGACCGCCCAGCATCGCGTTGAGGTCGGTGCCGATCGGCAACCCGAGCGTCCCCACATGGGTTTGCAGATTGGGCATGTTCCGGTGGATGCCCCCGAGCCAATCAGTGCGGTGCTCCGCCGGTGGCAGGCTCGCGT
This sequence comes from Micromonospora sp. NPDC049366, assembly GCF_044466625.1. Lineage (NCBI taxonomy): Bacteria > Bacillati > Actinomycetota > Actinomycetes > Micromonosporales > Micromonosporaceae > Micromonospora > Micromonospora sp. NPDC049366. The sequence goes on along the minus strand of NZ_JBITMV010000002.1, from coordinate 14,353 downwards.
TCAGCACCGAGTTCAGGTCACCGCCGACCAGTAGCGCCGACGGCACCATCCGCAGCCCCTGCGCGCGCAGCCGGGTGGTCTGCGCCTCGGTCACCAGTTTCTCGTCCTGCCAGACCCGTGCCTCTGTCGTGGACAACGGCCCGTTCTCCCGCAGCGGCAGCCACGGCATCTCGGTTGGCCTGCCCCAGGCCGTGCGCGCCGGCCCAGACACTTCCAACAGCTCGAAGACCCACTTCTCCTGAGCTGTCTCATCCGCCGTGATCGAGTGCACCTGGTAGCTGGCCCGTGGGTCCAAGTAGACGGGCCCCCCATCCGACGGTGGCCCCGTCAGCGGGTGCACGATGAGTGTGATGTTGTCGTCGCCCGGATTCAGCAGACTCCTGTCCTGAAGCGCGGACATCGTCGGAAGCTGAATGTGCTTCCCCACGTTGATCGACGGCCCGAGGGTCAGGCTCCGGGTGGTGGCGTAGACCGCCGGACCATTCACCGACGCCACACGTGGGCCGGGAATCGCCCTGAGGACCGTTCCATCCGCACCGATCGACTCAACGGCGAAGTGGGTGTCTGCCCGGACGAGCACGGCATCGTCGATTCCGACGTCCGCGAGGCTCATCGCGTCACGCACGGCGAGCTTCAACACCGTGAATCCCTTCACCGGCGTCGGTGGCGTGGTTGTGGCCGGCAGCGCACCCGGAAGTGTCAGCACCTCACCCACGGGCGGCAGCAACGCGAGACTTTCGTCGGAAACCTGCAGGTAGACGTCACCGCGGTAAGAGGTGCCGGCAGATCCGGAGAGTCGTTCCATCGCGTCCGTGACGGCATCACCCGCGGCGAGCGCCCACTCATGGGCAGCCGAACGACGGTCGAGCACGTCGTCCGCCACATCGGTGACGCGCCCGTTATAGACGAAGGTATGCACCACGGCGATGGCTTGCAGGTCCGACTCCATCCCGGGCTGGTCCGGCCCGGCGTCGGGGAACAGATTGTTCCGGATCCGGCGCAGCATCCTGACATCGAGATAGCCGTGCGCCATCGCCGTCTGGCGTTGCTGACTCCGGGTCAGCTCCTCCTCCGCCGTGGGCACAGCCTGGGGCGCCCTCATCGGCCCCGCCGCAGGGAGACCCCGTTGCTGTGCCTTATCCGCCGCAGCCTGCACCGCCTCGTCCACCGACGCGTCGGGGTCGAGCAGCACGTCCTCTGCGGCTGCCGCGATCGCAGCCCGGTCAACCTTGGAGACCGAGGGGTAGCGGGCTGCGATCGCCTGCGCCTGCCGCTTCGCGTACCGGATGCGGTCCTCGGTGGTGACCATCAGCGCGTCCCGCGCGGACGATGGGACGGGCGCCAGCGGCAGCGCGCGAACCGGCTCCCCGAGGAGGCGGTGGAACATGTCGGCGACGTTCGACAACCACCACCGCCGATCCCGATCCAAGGCATAGTCACGGACGGACGGGTCCATGTACGCGCTCGAGCGGTCGCTGACCGTCCACTCACCAGCCTGCTCGTCGTACCTCAGCTCGCCCGCGAAATAGGCTGGACTGACCACAGCTCGGCCCTGGTCGTCGAACGTCACACCGACAGCGGAGTCACCGGCTCGCAACTGCTTTCGCAGCGCCTCCGGGGTCAGCGTCGGGTCGTCGTTTTGCATATCGGCGAGGAGTTGGTCGAACTCCGGCCCGAGAAGCATTTCCTCCGGCATCGAGGCAATGACGGGAGCGGTATCGATCTCGGTACCAGCACCGGCACCGATCATGATGCGCCAGGACACCTTCGGGTTGCGCAGGATGGTCTGCGCCGACGGTGTCCCCGCGCGTTGACCGCCGTCGAGGCCGGCATCCCACCTCGGCGCCAACGCCGGGCCGGTCAGGTCACCGAACACGAACTCCAGCTCCCGATGCCACTCGGCAAGCGTGGCGGCCTGCCGACCCGGCGGATCCGCGGGCCCGTCCGAGGAGGACCCGTCGCTGTCCGAGTCGACGTCCGAGAGCTGCTCCACATCGTCCGAGTAAGAGTCAGAGTCCGACTCCTGCTCCGCAGAGTGCGAGTCCGAGTCCGAGTCCTGATCCCCCTCAACTCCGACACCGAGGGCATCAATCGCGTCGAGCGGCATCAATGATCCCCATTGTGAGGGACCTGCCACCGTGCTCGGCCCGGCGGTGGAACTGCCAACGTCGGAACTCTGTTCATCGTCGTCGGCACGGTGACTTCCACCGCGCATACCCGGCGTCCGGCCGAACTTGATGTGATGGGCAGTCCAGTACGCCAACGAGCGCTCGGCCCGCGGCGCGCCCCCGGTCGAGCGGACCAACTCCAGGTGTTCGCCGATCTCGGCCGGACTCCGCGTCTCCTCGCCGAACTCGCGAAGATGCTCATTGACCTGGCGTACGAACTCGGCGTCAGGGCTTCCGTCCGGAGCAGTGACCGCGTACGCCTCGTCAGAGGCCTCGAGCATGCCCCGGCGACCCAGCGCGGACTGAAGTGGGGATGCCACGGCCCGAGCGAAGTGCTGCACCTGCCTTCGGTGCTCGGCGAATTCCGCCGACGGCACCGACATGTACCGCAGGTCGTGCAGCACATCCTCAAGCACCCGCAGCGCCGTGTCGACACGGTCGCGGCCCCGCCCCGTCAAGGCCGCACTGTCCGCACCCGCGGCCTCATGGACGCCGGTGAGCACAGCAGCGATCTGCTCCGGGCCCAGCAACGCGGGCCCAGCGGGCCCGCCCAGCCCGAGCCGCGCCTCGACGCCCCGCACCGCGGTGAACAATCCGTCCAGCCGATCCCCGGACGGCCTTCCTGTCCACCAGTCGATCGCGCGGTTGACTCGCTCCAGATAGGTACGCCGATCCTGGGAATCGACACTACCCACAGGAGCCCGCAACCCGGCCCGCAGATTATTGACGAAACGGTCCCGGCGGAACCGTCCGCGATCAGCGCCCAGCTCGTCCCTCTCGGGCATCCCGCCGAGATCCAGAACGGACTCAAGTAGGGACGACAGGTCACGAGCGGCTTGCTGTGCGCGCCTCCTGTCTGCGGCGAGTTCCGGCGACAGCGACGGCACGGACTGCAAGTCGTACGACAGCTCCTCTAGCGTCCGAAGCGCCACGGCGGCGCGATCCCAGCCCGGCCCGGCCAAGGTCCCACCGCGCGCACCCACAGCCTCATGGATGCCGATCAGCACGGCGGCGATCTGCTCCGGACCCAGCAGCGAAGACCCAGCAGGCCCACTCGGCCCGAGCCGCGCCTCGACACCGCGTACCGCAGCCAACAACCAGTCCAGCCGATCCCCGGGCGGCCTCCCCGCCCACCAGGCAATCGCGCTCTCGACCTGCGCCCGATTGGTACGTCGGCCCGCGGAAACGGTAGGACCCGGCGGGTCCGTCAACCCGTCCCGCAGCTCCCTCACGAAGTCATCCCGGCTCAGGGAGTCGCCCCGGACGCGCCCCTCGTGCAGCGGCACCTCAAGCTGCCGCAGCCGCCCCGCACGATCGACGTAAACGGACAGGCTACCGCTCAGCACCGCTGGGGGCGCCTGCCCGTCATCAACGGCATCGGTGATATCGACGAACCGACCCGGAGATCCCGCAGGAACATCCCCATCAACCAGGTAGATCCGACCATCGTCTTCCCTCACCACCAGGATGATCCGAGCCGTGTTCGGCCGCGGCCCTCGTGGCCGAAGACCTGCGTCATGCGGCGTCACCATGACCATGGTGACCGCGCCGGCAGCCAGAGACTGAAGATCGGCCAACGAGCCGCCTTGGAGATGACCACCCAGGCCGTCGCGCGGTGCCCCCAAGGCAGCCAATGCGCTGCTCGCCCGGCCCAGATCGTTTTCCAAGCTCGGACGGGGGGTCGCGCTGCTTCGCAGGACGTCGTCGACCGCATCCAGTCTGCTACGAGAAGAACCGGTTTCGCCCTCCGGCACATGGACGTCATATGCCGGGGGCTCCTGCCCGCGAACTCGAACGAACTGATCCGAACTCTCGTTGGAGGCCGGTTCGATCGAGATCAAATCCTCCGCCAACGCCCGAGTGTCAATCACGTACACCCCCGGCCGGCCGGGCGGGATGGCAACATACCTCGCAGGAATCGTCAATGTCGATTGGGTGTACGCGCCAGACAAAGGCCCTGAGTCGAACTGGTCCTCACGTACGGCGAAGTTCGGTACCACCGCCACGCCAGGGGAGGTACGAATCCACGCCTCAGCCTGATCTGCGGGGACATTCAGGCGAATCGTCACCGCATCGTGCGCGGGCCGTTGTCCCGCGAGGAAGGCGCGGCGCGCCAACGCCACTTCCCGACCGTCGATCTCACCGAGGGCGAGCGAGTTCAACGCCTCATTGAGGCTAACCATGTCTTCATCGACCACCTTGAACAGGAGCGTACGCAGGGTGGTGGGCCTGTTCCCCGTTCGTAAAGGGCCACCGGGCCGTCGGACCATCCATCGCGGACGCCACTCTTGTTGGTCAGAGTTGCCGCGCCTGTCGCGCGTCTGCTCCGACGACGATTCCCAGTGCGCAGACAGCACGACCGTGTTACGGCTGAGGGCGGTGATGAAGGGAGCGTTTCGCTCCGTCGTCACGGACTGGAACGGCTGGATCATCACCACGATCGGAGGCTCCCCGGCCGGACCATCCGCCAGACGCCGGCGGTACTCGTCGGCGGTCAGCCAGGCCGCGTCCTGTCGATCGCGCGGCGCCGTGTTCCGCACATACACGCCGTCTGGGCTCAGCTCGCCCGGTTCGACGACGAGTCGCTGCTCAATGGAGGGCACAAGATAATCAAGGTCATGGATATCAACATGTGAAGGAGTACGCACCGCCACCAGCCCGTCGGCGAACCGATTCACCCAGATGGGAACGACTGCGATTTCTCCGTGGTCCTGCGCTGTTTCTCCCGTGCCATGCAGGACGAACACGTTCCGGGACGGGTAGGGCCCGGTGGCGGGGAGTTGGTAAGTCGGCGCGACAAGATCCGGGCCGAGGCGGACCGGCACCGTGCGCTCACCGGCCGGCACCACCGGCAGCACTCGGCCAACCTGCAACCAACCCCGCACCTCACCCAACACCGCACGACCAGACGTGTCCGCTGGCAGCGGCACCGTCACCTCGGTCAGGGCAGACGGCAGAACCCCACCAGAATCGGCCGACACGTACGTCGGTGACGGTCCCACTTCCCAGACCGAATCCCACCCCAACCGCGCCAGCAACAGACGGGCCAGGGTCAGATCGTCAAACTCCACCCTCCGGCCCGCCAGACGTTGGTTCAGCAATGCCGAAAGGTCGAATTCGGGAGTCCTCGCCAGATCGACTGCATACTGTGGCGAGGACGTTGGCGCCCCGAGTCCATTGTCGAGGTAGGGCCGCCACATCAGACCCTGCGCTGAATACGAGCCGATGACCAGACCTGCCGGCGCCGGATCCTGCCCCCAGAGCCGCCGGTCATCGATCTCGGCGTACAACCACCTGCTGAACCGGGTTATTGCGTTGTCGCTGCCGCGCAGCACCAGCACGAGGACACGCGGAGCGCTCTGGGCCGCATTCCCGTCTTCGGTTGCTGGCTGGAACCTGTCCATCGAATCCACTTGGTCGAGGAATCGGTCTGCACTCATCGCTCCACCATCAGCGGCGGGCGCCCACAGCGCAGTGCGGCCGCCATCCTCCCGCAGCACGGCACCGACCAGCACCACGTCGTCGGGCACCTCACCCGGGGCCACGAACGCCCGCTGCCCTGCGCTCTCCAGCGGCGACGACAGGATCCCGACTCGGCTTCCCACCCGTCGCAGCGGTTGACTCGGCGTGTCCTTCCGGCTCGCCGCAGGCCGCGTCGTGCTCCCAGGGCCACCAGACGGCCCAGCCACTCCGGCATCACCGGAGGCGGGCGCTCCGGCAACCGAATCCCAGCCCGACCACCACACGAGAGGTCCGCTGGCATCGTCCGAGCTGTGCGACTCCGGATCGGCCATGATGGAATCCCCATCGACAGCCAGGGCCTCAAATCTAACGAGCACCGCGCCGGACGGCATGCTTGGATCGGCATGCAGCCGGATGTCGGTCAGATGGACGGCAACGTTGCTCGCGTCCTCGTCGCTGAGGACGCCCCCAGAGGACGACACCAGACCTTGAAGCTGCCGCTGGAACTGCCTTTCAATCCATGCGCTCGCGGTACGCGCCAGACGAATCTCGTTGATCATCGAGTTGTTGGTGGGATGCTGCCCGTCGCCGCCCGGCATCCGGGGGCCCGTCGACGACGGGCGGTAAGAGATTCGCAGGCTCGATGGGCCACGCCGCCAGCGGCGCTGCCATCCTTGCTCAGCATATCGGCGTACGTGCGGAGCGAGCGCGTCTTGGGAGTCAGCAGTCAGCAAAGGTGGCCTGCCGACGACCAAAGGTCCAGGCTCGAATCGCACCAGAACTTCCGGGCTCCCATCCGACCCGGAAACCATCCGGACATCGTCGGAGCTGCCCGGTGTCGCCTGATCCTCGACATTTCCTCGCGACAATGAAAGGCCCTGGAGTTCGGCCAGAACCGGCCCACCCTCGCCACGTCGGGGCCTCGGTGGTAGGCGGTCGGACGCCACGGCGTTGACGTCCATCGGCTGCGCCGGGGTTTGCGGCGCAGGAGCCGCACCGAAGTCAACTGACACCAGCCCGACGGGCATGTCAGGATCGGCCACTCTGGCGTCTTCGAGCAAAGTGTCCGTCAGCCGCGACGCCAGATCTTCGGCGTCTTCTTCGCTGCCGACCACCCCGGAAGACAACGCTAGGTCTTGGATTTGCCGCCTAACATTGTCCCGAATCCAAAAACCGACTTCGCTTGCGTGCATCGCGTCGGTGGACGGGTGGTGACGAATGTAGAGGGCAGGCTCCGCCCCGCGCTGGTCGCGGTTGCGCCAGATCTGATCGACGAACCAACGGACAGGCCGAGTGAGGGCATCCGCGGACTCAGGAGACACCTCCACCAGGCCGCCGCCTAGATCGTGTAGGACGACCTGCACGGTTCGGCTGCCCTCGCCGGATGGCACCCGGGCTTCGTCATCGACAACCATGAGCTGCGACGACTCAGAGTCGTCGGAGCTGCCCGGTGTCGCCTGATCCTCGACATTTCCCCGCGACAATGAAAGGCCCTGGAGTTCGGCCAGAACCGGCCCACCCTCGCCACGTCGGGGCCTCGGTGGTAGGCGGTCGGACGCCACGGCGTTGACGTCCATCGGCTGCGCCGGGGTTTGCGGCGCAGGAGCCGCACCGAAGTCAACTGACACCAGCCCGACGGGCATGTCAGGATCGGCCACTCTGGCGTCTTCGAGCAAAGTGTCCGTCAGCCGCGACGCCAGATCTTCGGCGTCTTCTTCGCTGCCGACCACCCCGGAAGACAGAGCCCGGCCTTGAATGTGCTGCCTAACATTGACCCGAATCCAAAAACCGACTTCGCTTGCGTGCATCGCGTCGGTGGACGGGTGGTAACGAATGTAGAGGGCAGGCTCCGCCCCCCGCCGGTCGCGGTTGCGCCAGACCTGATCGGCGAACCAACGGACAGGCCGAGTGAGGGCATCCGCGGACTCAGGAGACACCTCCACCAGGCCGCCGCCTAGATCGTGTAGGACGACCTGCACCGTTCGGCTGCCCTCGCCGGATGACACCCGGGCTTCGTCATCGACAACCATGAGCTGCGACGATTCGGAGTCGGTCGAGTGTTGACCGCTGCCGCTGGCGCCGGCACTGCCGCTCCCGCTGGCGCCAGCACTGCCGCTGGCCGTGCTTTGCGGGTTGCCGCCGCGCATTCGGGGGAATTCCCCCGCGATGATGTGGTCGGCGGTCTTCACCGCCAGCTCGCGACGGGTGACGCGCCCCGAAAGCTGGGGCCGCACCCACCGGGCATGGTCCGACACCGTCTGCGCATCCGCGGTGCCCTGGTAATTGAGCCGCCGTAGGTGAGTGTTGACGTCGGCCACGAGAAAAGGGTCGTCGACGAGCGCGTCCGGGGACGGCACGGCCATCCGGGCGCCATCGGGCCTGGCTGGCTGGTTGCGGGACTCGTTGACAAGTGGATGCGGCGCCGAGCCCGACTGACCCTGCGCCTGCGCCTGCGGTGGCAACGGCGGCAGGCGCCGCGGTTGCAGTTGCGGTTGCGGTTGCGGTGGGAGCGGACGTGACGGCCGACCGGCGGTAGCAGGCGGTACCGACGACGCCGGCACGGCCGGGCCGGCCGCACCTAGCCGGCCGGACTGCCCACCATCCAGCGACGACCCCGACGGTTCAGCATCTTGATCCGCCAGATAAGCCAGGTACGCCTCGCCAAAGTAGCCACCTTGACGGCGGTCCTCACGGCGACGGCTCAGATCTTCCAGGTACTTCCGGTACTGCGCCCCGAAGTCGCCGGCCTGACGACGCAGCCGGCGCTCATCGTCCACCGACCCCTCGGTATCCGACTGCTCAGCATCCACTGGGTCAGCAACCGCAGGCGCCGGACCTGCGTCCGAACGATCGGCATCCGACGGTGCGGCAACCGCCGAGCCCGGACCGGTTGAACCGGGAATCCACCCGGAGTAATGCTCCGCGGCAGGCGAATGCCAAACCCGAATGGCCCGTTGCCCGACCTTGTCGTCAACGACGAAGAACCCTCGCGGCGACTGAGCACTAGCAACGTTGAAATTCATCCCAAGAGCGTCGGCGAGAAGCTGCGGGTAACCGTCACCAAACGGCGAACTGTACGAAGCGTTCCACCTCGCGACAGCTCTCGACAAGATTTCACGTTCCTGGTGATCCACCGGCGCCGTTACGATTTCGTCCGGGCTCCAGCCGTCATCCAGCAACTCATCGAACCGCCTGAGCCGATCATTAACAACCGGGAGGCTACCGAACCGGTCCGGTAGCCCGTACGCCGCCGGATTGAGAACCATTCGCGACAACAGGCCCGCTACTGCACTCAACGCTCCCTGTCGGGCGTCCCTACTCTCCGCCGACATGACCGGGTCGTACTCGCCACGCCGGATCGAATCGGCAGACTCCTGCAACCACGCAACGTGCTTGGAAACATCACCACGCGTCGGACCATCAGCGGCGGCGTAATCTGAGCGGGTCAACAACGCCGCGAACTCGGTCGGCACAGAAACAAACGTCGACATCAACATGCAGAAACCGTCCGGCGGAACCTCAACCGGCACCATCGAAGAGTCCGCAACCGCGGACACATCCGAACCAGCCGCGCCCGACACGGTGCCGCCAGAAGCTCCCGACGCCACGCCCGACGGCACCGCGGCAGCCGACGACGCACCACCGTCACCAGCCCCCGGCACCTGCGGCAACCGCCGAGGCTCCCGCGCACCCCGACCAGCCGACCTCTGCGCAGGCCCGGACTCACCAGCACGGGCAGCCGTCGACAACGTCAACGGCTGCACATCCACCTGGAACGGCGCACCCGCGGCAACCGACGACCCCGCCGGTCCCCCCGCAACGGCAGAAGACGCAGCACCGCCAGCCCCCGGCACCGACGGCAACTGCCGCCCCGGCACCGACGGCAACTGGCGCCCCGGCACCGACGGCAACTGCCGCCTCGGCCCCGACGGTTCGGGAGGAGGTCCACCAGCCCGGCCCGTCAAGTTCGACGAGTCCAGCGAGACCGAATTCGCCGGAACGGCGATACCGTCGGTCAGCGGAAGGAAAACCCACTCGTTGGCACCCTCTGGCACCTGAGCCAATCCACCGCGCTGCCCATCGAGGAATACCACCTCACCGTCATGTCGAATCACATTGAACGCATGCGCCGTCGTCGCACCATCCGGCGTCGAGGAACGCAGCAACACGATGCCCCGCGCACCATCCGCAGCCGCCTCCATCGCCTGCCGAATCGACCCCGGATCCGCCCGGAAGACCGGCGGCTCGACACCATCCGACAAGCCCAACTGCTGCCGCTGATAATTCAACAGATGCGCCTCGGGCTGCTCGGTGTCAACCGGGGCCTGAAGCTGGTCAGAGTCCACATAACTCATGTCAGACACCAGCGCGGTCAATACGCAGTTCGTATCAGAAGCGCCTGGATTCACCGAGGCGAGCCAAGGAAACACCTGCTGCGCGGCCGCGTCATCAGGAACCGTCGACGTCCCGGCGACGACGTCGCCCGTCGAGCGGGTCTGTTCGACACTGTTGAGGCTGGTGGTGAGGGATGGGGGATTGATGGGTGCGGTGAATGACCAGTAGGGGAAGAGCTTTCGCCATCCGGGTGGGTTGCGCCTGATGGTGGTGGCGGTTTCCGCCAGGACGGGTGCCAACTTCCTCGGGTCGGCTAGGACAGTGGGGTTGACCCTCAGCGTGTACGGCGTGCGATCCTTCCTGCCCTCGTCATCGGGGCGGTGGGTGATGCTGGCGTGCGGCACCGATGGGTCGGCGGTGACGGTGATCGCCGCGGAAACGGAGCCTTCGACCCGGACGTGCAGCCGGTCGTCGGCGAGCACGTCGTACCAGACGCGGTTCCTGGTCGGGGGTTGTTCGACCTGGTCGATCGCGGACCAGAGCTGTTCGCGTTGCGTGGTTCGCTCTTTCGTGATCGCATCGCGTGGTGCCGCGGTGGCGGTGTCCTGGTCGTTCAGGCGGATGCCGCGCATCTCGTCGAGATGCTGGTTTCCGACGGCGTCACGGTTGTGATGGGTGCGCAGGTTGGCCACCACAGCGTTCCAGCGGGCTGCTGAACCCTGCTGTTCGGTGCGTAGTCCCAGTTCGTCAAGGAGGACGGCGAGTTCGGCGCGGAGCCGGTCGGGGTCTAGGTCCTCGCGAGCGGTGTAGCGGGGGTTGGTGCTGGCGTCGAGGTCGGTGAGGATCTCGTTGAGCCTGGTCACCGCGGCGCGGTCGGTAGCAGTAAGGCGCACGGTGGTGCGGGCGCCGCCATCGACGTCCTGGCGTCGAGCGTCGACGGGCTCGGGGCGGCGGGTGAGCATGCGCAGGGGTTCGCCGGCGTGCCCGATGTCAGCGATGCGGGAGCTGAGTCGACGGAAGCCGGCGGTTGCTGATTTCTTGGTGCCGATCAGGTACCGCTGTGACGCGTCGCCGAAGCGGTAGATGATGTTTCTGTTGTGGTCGGGCCGCAGGATGGCGACCGGGATGATCTTCTTGTTCTCGGCTATCGTCTGGGAGCCGTACCGGGTGATGTTGTCGACGAATTCGTCGGTGGTCCAGGGGAGCCGGCTGACCTGTTCCTGGGCGGCCTTCTGACGCACGACCTGCCGGTAGAGCGGCTCGTTGACGCGTACGAACGTTTCACCGGCGGCGGTCGCGGCCTGCGCGACGACGCCGGTCGCGATCAGCGCGGGGACGACCACCCCGGTGGCAAGGAAGCCCGCCCCGGCGGCGATGCCGTACCCGACGCTCTGGCCGACCATCGCCGGGATGTGCTTGTAACCCAGTTGGTGCAACCACCAGGCCTCCGTCGGCCGCTCGATGCCCCGGTTGATCTCCTTCTGGTGGCGGACCAGGGCGGCCGTCTCGGAGAGACGCTGCCAGTTCGGACGTTGTGACGCGTCGGGCAACGGAAGCAGCGCGACGTCGGTCTTGCCCTCGGCCATCGCTCGCAGCAGTCTGCTGGTCTCGCGCAGCTGGTAGCGCGCGTCCCAGGCGGCCAACGCGACGGCGTCGCGGAACTCGATGTCCTTGGCCAGGCTCCACCCTGCGCCGTAGCCGATACCGCGCAACGCGGCACCGATGATGCTGGTGTCGGCCAACCCGACCGCGTTACCAAGGACATGCGCCAACGTCACCGACGGAACCTGCGCACCGGCGTGCTGCACCCCGACGCGGGTGGCGTTGTGCCACACCTGCGGACGGCCCTCGGGCACCCCACGATCGATCAGGTCATAGCTCTGCCGCTCGGCCGTCGAAGGCTCCGACTGCTCCGGCCGGGCCGACCGAAAACCCGCAAAGAACCGTCGCAACAGCGATCGCCGCGCGTTCAGGTCGCCGATCTTGTTGTTGACCTCCGCCTCGATGGACTTGTCTATCGCGTCCAACTCGGCGGCCAGATCGGTCAGCTGCTGACGCGACGTCTCAGTCAGATCGTCAGGCACACCTCGCCGGCGGGCCTCGACCCACCGTTCGTACATCTCCCGGGTGTGGTAATACGCCATCTCGGCCCACATGTTGCGCCGATGATCCGGGGTGTGCTTACGGTAGTGATCGAACCTGCCCTTCGCTTCCGCTTCCGGCCGATCGAACACCCAGTCGGAACCGGCGCCGGCCACCAGGCTCTGCCCGGCCTGCATGCCCAGGGCGGCGGCGCCGATCTCCCAATTGCCGGTCAGACCACCTGCCATCAGCAATGCCGCCGTCGAACTCGTGCTCGCCGCCGGGAAGCGCTTTGTCAGCTGCGGAGTGGGCAGTCCGAAGCCCGGCGCATCGTACCGGCCCGCCGGACCGGCCTTCGGCGCGACCAGGGTGGCCTTCGGCAGCCCACCACCGGCGGCGATCTTCGCTGCCGCACCATCGGAGTACGCCTGCGTGGCGTTGAAAACACCAGCGCTGATCGCGCTGTTCGCGATCAACGCCGGTGACCGATCCGCCAACACACCGGCGGTCGCCGTCTGCAGGACGGTGGCCGTCGCCCACCCGCGGCGCACCACGTGTTCGACCAACGGCGGCTTGTCCGACAACGGACCCTGGACACGGATCCCCTCCCGCCGACCAACCACGGCGGCGACCCGCTGCCGAACCTCCTCACTCAACCCCGCGGCCCGCTGCTGGCCCTGCTGCTGGTCGCGCTGGCCCTGCTGCTGGTCGCGCTGGCCCTGCTGCTGGTCGCGCTGGCCCTGCTGGCCCTGCTGGCCCTGCTGGCCCTGCTGGTCCTGGTTGAGGCCGGGCAGTTCCCGCAGCTGCGTGTCGATCCGGGCCCACTCACCGCGAACGACCCGGCCGGCGCCGGCCAGCCAGCCGGTGGACGTCTTCACCCACCGCTTGGCCCGCCGCAACCCGAACCGCCGGCCCTGGAAGTACAGCCGACGTACCGCCTCGTGCTGCGCCAACAACGACCGCGCCTGCAGATCCTCCGGGCTGGTCTGCGGGAACCTCCGCTGATACGCCCACCGCGTCAGCTCCCCGGCCACCCCGATGGCAATCGACGCGTCGCTGGCGTCGCCACGAACCCGCAACTCCGGCTCACCATTGACCGACACGACCTCGACACTCGTGTGGGTCGGCAGATCCCACTCACCCGGATCAACCACCCGCACCGGAATCCGCTGGATGTCAGCCGCGATGACCTTCTGCGAGCCCTCCGGCGGCACGCCCACCGTCAGCACGCCGTCCTGCAGCTCACCCACCTGCAGGATGCCCGGCTGCGCGATGCCGGGCTGCGCGACGAAGCTGCGCACCGCCCGATCCACACTGCCCAGCACCTCGGACGTGCCGGTCTTGGACCGTACGTGCAGCATCAACTGCTCCGCCACGCCTGTCGGCACGGCCCGCCGGGCCAGGTCGCGCAGTACCACCTCACCCCGATGTGCACCACCATGCAGATCCCGCAACGCGCCCGCGTCACGCAACCGTCCCGCCGCGCCCACCAACTCCTTGTGCGGACGCGGCGTCCCGTTCGACACGCCCTGCAGGTCGGTAGAGAGCACCCGAAGCTGCTCCCGCTCCGCCTCGTTCGGCGCATGCCGCCACCGGGACGCCGTACTACCAGCCTCGAACCGCCCGGGCTTGCTCCGCTTCCAGCCTCCCGCGATCACGCCCGCATCCGCCGCCGGCACCGCAGGGCCCGCGGCGGGGGTGACGGAGTCGGTGGCCGGGGTCGCCGAGTCCGTGGCCGGCACCGCAGGGCCGGTGGCCGGGGTCGCCGAGTCCGTGGCCGGGGTCGTTGAGCCCATCGCCGGCTTCGCGGAGTCCGTGGCCGGTGTGGCAGGGGCCTGGTCGGCCTGCGAGGGCGACGACTCACCCTGCTCCCGTGCACCCCCGGTACGAGACTCAGCAACCCCTGACACACCGCCAACCGGCACGGTGCTCGGGTTCTCGACCGTGAGGTGCCCGAACGACCCCTGTTCAGCGGTTGCCGCGACGAGGGCGTCATCGACGCGGTCCATCAGGTCGGTCAACGCCGCGTCCGGTTGCGACGGCGAGCCCCCACCATCGACCGCGTCACGGAACGACGCCAATCGTTCCCGTGCGTGGTCGAGTTGTGCCCACCAGAGTGCGTTGTCCGTGGTCGGGTCCAGGGCGTTGACCGCCGCCACGGCGTCGCGTGCTGATTCGACCTGCTGGCGCAGGAACGGGTTCCTGATCGGGTCGAACGGATTGTTGACCCGAGCATCGAGCCAGGGCTGCACGAGGCTGTTCGTGGTCGCCTGGATGTCGTCCACGAACTGGGTCCGCCGCCGCAG